>NZ_JBQSYL010000031.1:0-49894 GCF_052379245.1 Glutamicibacter sp. AOP12-B1-11
GCAGTCTGGGCACCGGCGCAATTCTTCATCCTTGGCGCAGTCTTCACAGAAGAGACGCAGGTTGCGGCATGTCGGGTTCGCGCAATTCTCGAACTTGTTCGTGGGCCCCTGGCAACCGACGCATTCGCCGATGGTCACCGCATCCTCGGAGAATTCGGTGTGCATGCGCTTGTCGAAGACATACAGGGAACCTTCCCACAGGCCCTTGTCACCGTACTGTTCGCCGTAGCGGACGATTCCGCCCTGCATCTGGTAAACCTCTTGGAAACCGCGCTTGACCATCAGCGCGGAGAGCACCTCGCAGCGAATACCACCGGTGCAGTAGGTGACGATCGGCTGATCTTTCAGGTGGTCGTACTTTCCCGAATCGAGTTCATCCATGAACTCGCGGGTGGTTTCCACCGCCGGAACGATCGCGTCCTTGAACTTGCCGATCTGGGCTTCGAACGCGTTTCGGCCATCGAAGAAGTGAATCTTCTCCCCAACCTTCTCCTTCGTTTCGACCAGTTCGTGGAGCTGCTCGGGACGCAGGTGGACCCCGCCGCCGACCACACCGTTCTCGTCGATCTCGATCTCGCCCGGGGCGCCGAACGTGACAATTTCGTCACGGACCTTGACGGATATACGCGGGAAGTCTTCGGCCGAGCCCACGGACCACTTAATATCCATCTTTGTGAATGGAGGGAACTCGCGGGTAGCCTTCACGTATTTCTTGACGGCAGAAATCTCGCCGCCAACGGTCCCGTTGATGCCGTCCTTGGAGATGATAATTCGACCGCGCAAGCCCCAGCGTTCCAGCAGCGAACGCTGCCACAAGCGGACGGCTTCCGGGTCGGGAAGCGGAGTAAATGCGTAATACAAAACGATGCGATGAATGGCCACCATATAAGGGTAGTAGCTTTTCGGCACAAATCGCCGCGCAAAAGAGCAAAGTCACATTCTCGGTCTCGACCATTGTCCGGGTATCAGCATTGACTATAGTTTCAAGTAAGCAACGATTAGCTCAACGTCAGCTAATTCCTAGGTGAGACAGGGTAGGGTCAAAACATGGCATCAAACGCAAGCGATGAACTGATTGGTACCTGGGTAGACGGCTGGGCAGGCGTCCGTGGATACGAGACCCGCCATGAGGGGCGAGTCCACGCGGCCCTCCGTCACGATACGACCGGGGACTGGGAATACGTTATTTATGAGCCTTCCAAGGAAGAGCTCGCAGCGGTCGCCGAGACGCTTAAAAAGCATCCAAAGCGCCGTCTCACCGCATTCGATGACTCGATCGAGGGACTGCTGCGCACCGCCAGCGAGGTTGGCCTTCAGGTGTCCGCAGACGATGAAGTCCTCATGGTCACCGAATTAGCCGTGCACGACGTCGAAGTACCTTTGCCCGCAGATGGCTTCGTCTTCCAGATCGAACGCGACGGCACCCATGCCTATGTTTCGCTGCATCCAGAAGACAATCAGGAGATCGTAGCCGCTTCCGGCCACGTCTCGGCAGTCGCCGGATTCGCGATCTTCGACCGCATCATTACCGGTACAGATTTCCGTCGTCAGGGTCTTGGAACTTTGATCATGCGCGCGCTTGCCTCACTGGCCCAAGAGCACGATGTGGACGAGGGCCTGCTCATCGCCTCCGTTGACGGCCAGCAGCTCTACGCTTCCTTGGGCTGGACCTCGCTAGGCAAGGTTGTCCTGTTCAAAGGCTAACCGCCACCATTTCTTCGCTGATCGCCGTCGGAATTATTTTCGACGGCGATAAGCTTTTAACTACCCACCGTTGCTCAGAGAGGCTCTAGACGTGAAGTCCGTGCGCGCGTTGCTGGATCCGTTCAATCGGCAAAACGATCCCGAAGCGGTCATCCATCGCAAGTCGGTGGCCGCGAAAGATGAGATCACCGCGCCATGGCCGACCTGGATCCACGACGCGGTCCGGCAAACCTTTGAGGAACTAGGCATTCAGCGGCCCTGGCTGCACCAGGTGCAAGCCGCGGAATCCGTTCATGCGGGAAACCACACGATCATTTCTACCGGCACGGCCTCCGGCAAATCTTTGGCATATCTCATGCCAAGTATTGACCTGCTCTACCGCACCCGAGAGACCGGCCCCAATGATGCCGAGGCCCAAGGGGCCGTCTTGTACATCTGCCCCACCAAGGCCTTGGCGGCAGACCAGTTGGCTTCGGTGCAGGCTTTGAAGGTGCCAGGCGTTCGGGCCTCTAGCTATGACGGCGACACCGACCAAGGAACCCGCAGCTGGGTCAGGCAACACGCGAACTTTGTCTTCACCAACCCGGATATGCTCCATCGTGGCATCCTGTCCAACCATCAGGCCTGGTCGCGTTTCTTCAAACGGTTGCGCTACGTGGTCATCGACGAGGCGCATTCATATCGCGGAGTTTTTGGTGCCCACGTCGCAAACTTGATGCGCCGGCTGCGGCGCATCTGCGCCCACTACGGAAACGACCCGGTCTTCATCGGCGCCTCGGCAACCAGCTCGGACCCGGAAGAATCCTTCTCGAGGCTCATCGGCGCCCCGGCGCAGGCTGTTACCCACGATTTCTCCGCTTCGGGGGAACTAGTCATCGGACTGTGGGAACCGCCCTTGACCGACCGGACTGGTGAAAATGGTGCCCCGCTACGTCGCACGGCGATCGCAGAGAGCGCCTCAATCCTTACCGACCTAATGGCGGACCATGTGCGCAGCATCGTGTTCATCAAATCCCGCCGCGGCGCAGAGACCATTGCGGCACTCACGCGCAAGCATTTGGAAAAGTTCGCTCCAGAACTCAGCGTCCGCTTGGCGGCCTATCGATCAGGATACCTGCCGGCCGAACGCCGCGAAGTTGAAAAACAATTGCGCTCCGGCCAATTATTGGGAGTGACCTCGACATCCGCATTGGAGCTTGGCATCGACATCGCCGGGTTGGACGCGGTGGTGGTCGCCGGATGGCCCGGAACGCGCGCTTCATTCTTCCAACAGATCGGCCGTGCCGGAAGAAGCGGACAAGATGCGCTTGCCATATTTGTCGCCGCCGAAGACCCGCTCGACACCTATCTGGTGCACCATCCCGAGGCAATATTTGAACTCGGAGTCGAAGCGACGGTCTTTGACCCGCATAATAAATACGTACTCAGCGGCCACCTGTGCGCAGCCGCCCAGGAACACCCGTTGCGGCCCGAAGAATTAGCTCTTTTTGGCCCGCAGACCGAAGAGTTGCTGGACTCCTTGGTGCAGCGCGGCTACTTGCGCCGTAGGCCGGCCGGATGGTTCTGGACCCATCCGCAACACGCCGCCTCGATGTTCTCCATTCGGGCAGACGGCGGTGGCCCGGTCGACATTATCGACGCCGAAACCGGAGCGCTGCTTGGAACCATGGATTCGCCGCAAACACATTATCAGGCACACCCCGGAGCCATTTACGTGCATCAAGGAGCCAGCTACCACGTTGAAGAACTCGACGAACAAAATCATGTGGTCGTGGTCAGTCGAGTCAATCCGGATTATTACACCAACGCCCGCGACCTGACAACGGTAGAGGTCCATTCCCAAGAGCGCAGTAGCAAACATCAGGAACTCGGTATATTTTTCGGCGAGGTCACCGTCACCACTCAGGTGGTCTCGTTCCAACGCAAATCGGTAGCCTCCAACGAGGTGCTCTCCGAGGAACCTCTGGAGCTGGAAGCTCGTGAACTCCATACAAAATCTGTGTGGTTCACGCTCACCGAACAGCGGCTACTGGGTGCCGGGCTCACCGTGGATCAGTTCCCGGGGGCATTGCATGCGGCCGAACATGCGATGATCGGGCTGCTTCCCCTGGTCGCGACCTCGGACCGCTGGGATATTGGCGGGGTGTCTACGGCCCTTCATATGGACACCGGCCACCCCTCCATCTTCGTTTATGACGCCCAGCCGGGGGGAGCCGGATTCGCCGAGCGTGGTTTCGAGCGTTTCCTAGATTGGGTGCGAGCTACCCGAGACGCCATCCAATCGTGCGAATGCGCCCACGGGTGCCCCAGCTGCGTGCAGTCACCGAAGTGCGGAAACCGCAATAACCCATTGGACAAAAGCGGTGCCATACTTCTGCTGAGCACCGTGCTGCAGGATATTGAGCCTGCCCATCATCGCTGATCTAAGGGCGGTGCACCGGCCCGGGCTCGCGCCGTAGCCGCGTGCAGCTTCACCTCAAGGGCGACGAAGGTCACCGGCACACTGACGGTTACACGCACAGAGGTTCCTCCGTCCTCCACGGCACATTGCTCAAGTTCGGCTTCGTTGGCCGCCGATACGCTTCGGGCGATCTCGCAGGGGTCCCCGGCGCGTAGACCTCTAGCGGTATCTGCGGCGGCTAGCGCCGCCAAATCGGCGGCAGCCGCCGCTCGCATCGATGCATGGGTCGCGGCCGTCCAAAGGAGCACCGCCGAGGCCAGGATCAGTGCCACCGCCACTAACGCGGTGGCCGTCACCGTTCCATTGCCGCGTTCGCCTCTTGCACTGGTTGGTAGTCTCATTCCAGCGCCACGCTCGCTTCGCCATGGACCTGTACGGGTCCAAGCAGTGGAATGCGCACAGACTTGCTGACATGAACTTCGGAGAATCCCCCACCCCGTGAAATCGCATATGTCGCGTCATCTCCGGCGAGCCTGACCCCGCTTGAATGCACTACCGAGCTTTCTTCTCCGCGTGCCAGTTCTCTGGCCATGGCAGCGGCAGCCTGCTGCACTTGGATCTGCTTCATACCCAACACTCCAAAGCACAACAGTAAGGATAAAAACACGGCAACAGCCGGTAGCAGCACCGCGAATTCCGCCGTGCTGCTACCTCTCTCATCGTTGAAGTTCATTGCCTACAGCGACAGGGCCTTGCTGATAAGTCCCATCAGCATGCCACGCACATCCCCACTGGACAGGATGCTGATCAGCAATCCGGCGAAGGCTACGGCGGCCAGAGTGACCATAGCGAATTCTGCGGTGGTTGAGCCCTCTTCGTCAGCAAGACGCTCGGAAATCATAGCTTCCATACGTTTCATGATTTTTCCTTTCGTTGTTTCCCAAATGCGAAATAATTTGGGCTGGTGCCTTCAGCTTGAGCCACCTGAACGTTTCACGGATTAGGTTCCTTTCAAGCTGGGGATTACTCGTTCAGAGCCCCGGCAACAAGGCAATAATCAGCGGCACCACGCCTAAGGCAATGAATGCTGGCAAGGCGCAGGCGCCCAAGGGAAGCACCAGCCTGGTACCGAATTGCGCGCCCAGCCTTGCGACTCTTTGGCTGCGTTCGCGACGTTGCAGCGCTGCCGCATTGCGCAGCAAGCTCGCCGCCGGGGCTCCGGTGACATGAGCGAAGCGCAAAGCCTTTTCAAGTGGCCGCAACCAATCCGGTGCCGAGTGCCAGGCTTTATCCCACTCCATGTTCATTTCCAAGCATCGTGCGACGGTGCAGAGCTGTGCGCCTTGCGGGACGCCGCGACCCAGCGTGTCCAAAATGTCTTTAATGGGCATCCCCGAATCCAACAAGCTTGCGCTGACATCCAGAATCAGCTCGACAGGCTGAATCTGGATGTCGACGGCCTTGGCTTGCGGACGCTTGATGCTCAGCGTTCTTTCGTGCCTCTCGTGGCTAGAAATAGCCAGCAAGACCGCGGCAACCGCACAGCACAACGCGAAGAACGTCATTGCAGCGCCTGCCGAGTAGTGGTGCGCAGCAGGTACCTGCACCACAGCCGATTGAGCAGCCACAACGCCATCCCGAGGACCACGCTTAGCTGCGCCGCCCACGAGGTGGCTAGGGCACCTGGCACGTCAATGCCTAGAAGAATCCCGGCGCCGAACCCAACCAGTGGCAGCCAGGTCAGCAACTTGGCCGTTGCCTTGGGGCCGGCCATGGCGGCGTCGAATGCTTGCGTTGCGACCAGGTCGGCTTCCAAATCATCGGCCAACCGTTCCAGCACCTCCGCAAGGCTTGCGCCGCTGCGCTCGGAAACCCGCAAGCACCAATGCATTCGATGCACCGACGAGGGATGCGCGCTGTTCGCCGTCGGTTCGGTTGGCGAAGGGCTCCTAGCACCCAGCCGGTGCGTGGCGCGTAATTGGTGAAGCGCCTGGTGCACCGGACACTGGCTGTGTTCGGCGGCCAGCAATGCATCAACGGCGGGGTAGAAAGTGAGTCCGCTGCGCACCAAGGCGGCAAGTTCGCGAATCGTGCGGGCATCTTCGGCCAACATATGCTTCGGCTCATCCGGCCGTCGCGTGGACCCGAAAATACCGTGCTTCTGCCAGGGACGAGCGCCCGTTTCGTTTTTAGCCGTGCCAGGGAACCAAAGCCAGAGTGCCACTGCGCTTAACAGGAGAATCAACATCGCCGTTCAGCCTTCGCTTTGGGCCATCTGCTCGGCGAGCGCCCTGATAGTTGCATGACCGAGTTTCTGTTCAAGAATCGGCAACGAAGCCCGGTCCAGGGGTGCGTGCCGATTGCTGTCGATCGCCGTGATCACGCTCATTTGCCCGTCTCCCGCGGAGTTCAGGATGCCTAGGGCCACCGGACCGCGTTGCCCCTGCTCTCCGCGCGCCATGTGAATAATAAGGTCAAGCGCGCTGGTCGCCTGCAGGGCTGTCGCTTGGAGGTTCCATCCGGCTAGCGCGCCGAGAGCTGCCAGGCGGGCGGGAACCGCTTCGGGGCTATTGGCGTGCAGAGTTCCGGCAGCACCTTGATGGCCGGTATTCATTGCGGCCAAGAAATCTCGGATCTCTGCCCCTCGGCACTCCCCGACGATCAACCGATCCGGTCGCATCCGAAGTGCTTGAACCACCAGATCGCGCAGTTCGATGTTGCCGGCCGCTTCAACATTAGCCGCACGGGTCTGCATGCCGACCACATGTTGGTGGGTGACGTGGAGCTCCTGGGAGTCTTCCACGACAATGATGCGTTGACCCTCGTGAGCCAGCGAGAGCATTGCCTGAAGCAGGGTGGTCTTGCCGCTGCCGGTGCCTCCGGTGACGAGAAAATTCAGTTCCCTTTCCATGATCTCTGCAAGCAACGGATGCCACCAGCACGCGGCGTGTTCCAGTACCCCGGCGAGGTCCAAGGGCTTGGTTTTCTTAACACGGATCGAGATCAGCGGCCCCTGCGTTGCAATCGGCGGGAGCACCGCGTGGACTCGGTAGTGTTTCAAGCTCATGTCCATAAATGGGCTTGCATCGTCTAATCTTCGTCCAGCTAGCGAGGCTAGGTGGACGGCCAGCCTGCGGACCTGTTCGGCCGACCCGAAGACGTATTCGGTGGGTTCCAATCCGCGAGGCGAGTCGGTCCACACCCTGCCCTGCCCGTCAACCAGGACATCGGTCACCTCGGGTTGTTGGGCGAATGGTTCGAGTACCGATAGTCCGGCGACTTCGTCTTGCAGTGCTTTTAATGATTCGGCGGCTCCCGAGGCGCCTAAGGCGGCCCCAGAATCCTGTACGGCCCCGGCGAGGGCTACCGCGTCGAGTTGCCCACCGGTGGCCATCGCCCGCTGACGCACCGATTCGAGGATGCGTTCATCGACTTCGCGACGCGTTGTGTGCCCCACACCTTGCGCACTGTGTTTGCCCGTGCTCATCTCTTGTTCCCCTCGGATTCTGGCAGGAGCCGCAGGTCCGCTAGCGCATGGCGGACTTTTCGAGAGCGCAGCGCGTCAAAGAGCACGCCGCGTTGTATCGCCCGGGAGATCCTCGGCAAGCTCGGAAAATGCCCTAGATACTGTCCCGTCGCAGTATTCGAATTTCGCAGGTTCCTTGGACCGCAGCGGATATGCGCTTCGACCGGTGGCTTGCCGGTATCTTCACAGGTCAAGACCTGCCGGTCAACGAATTGCTCAAGCACCGCACGCTGCGGGTGCACCGCGCGTCCGGTATCGACCACTAGCAGGTCGAAGCCTTGCCTGGCCGCCGCCAATAATCGCACCACCAGTTGTTCATCCAGCTCGCTGGGTGCGGCGCTGGGCGACCAAGTCAAAACCGCGGTGTCTCGCACCGTTGGCAAGGTATCCACCAGCTGGTGCGGTGCCAATGCGCCGCCGGAGCGGCACAGCTCTTCCCAGCCGATTCCCGTGGGCGGATCGAGCGTCACCCGCGGCCACAATCCGGTGGAATGGGGATCCAGATCGATCAGCAGGCTCTTCAATCCGCACAGCGTGCCCGCGTGGGCAACGAGCGCCGCCAAGGTACTGGTACCCAAGCCGCCGGCGAGGGAGCCTAGGGAAAGACAATGCGCCTGGCCTGCGCGCATTCCCCAAAGTCCGAGGTACTCCCCCAACCATTGCTGCGCCCTGGGCAAGATGGCCACTCTGGCACGCGGGATCTGGCTGGCCACCGACCACAGCTGCTGGTCGTCTTCTTCAAAGCCGAGGACAACGTCGCAGAGTCCGGGGAATGCCAGTGCTTCGCCCGCCATATCCGCGCCCCAGAGCACCGGGCCGTTCCCGGGAGCCGGCAGATCCTTGAGCTCGGCACATTGGTGTATGCGCACGGCCGCCCCCAAGGCGATGAGCGCACAGCTTTCGACAAGCCGCTCGTCGTTGCTGACCAGGGTGCAGGCTAGTTCGCCAGCGCCCCAGAGGCGCTCAGGGCCTACCGCGGCCGAGCTCGGCGCATCGCAGGCTTGTTCGGTTGCCACAAACCGCCCATCGATCTTCACCGGCGGTGAGCCGGAGCTGGGAAAAGATAACCAATTCATAGTTGAACGGTGCCATCGTTTCGCTGCTGCCGAGCCGATGCTTGGCAAGCTGGGGATATTGTCCGTCTTCAATGCACAATAGAACAATGAGCATGCTTGCCTTTATCGCCGCTGACCCCGAAGGCTACGCCATCCTCGAACTTCGCCACGCACTAAGTGGCAAGCCAGTATTCCCGGGCCGCCCGGTGTCCAAAGCCCAGTTCCCGGCGGCTGTTCGCACTATTGAAGACGAACATGCCCCACGCTGGGTCATGCTGCGCACCGCGGACTGGATGCCCTCCTTGCTGGCAGCGGGAGTCTTCATTGCCAAGGCGCACGTGCTTTCGCTCACGCAGCGAATCCTGCACCGCAGCCCACTGAGCGCGCAGCAACTGGATGACATCGATCTGGAAAACCCGCACAGCCCAATGGCCAGGCCCAATCAAGACGCCTTATTCGAGACACCCGTCAACGGGGAAAGCCTGGACGAAGTCGTGGCCATGTATGTGCGCCAACGCCAGGCTCTGCCCGAAGAGCCGGCAGCGCGCCGAAAGCTTGAATTGCTCATTCATGCCGAGTCGGTCGGTGCGCTCGTAGCCTGCGAAATGGAGCATGCCGGGCTTGCCTGGAACGAGGCAGATCACCGTGCGCTGCTGCGTGAGAAGCTTGGCCCTGCGGTCGGCGAAGGGGTGCGTCCGGCCAAACTCGCCCACCTCGCCGAGGCCCTCGGACAGGCCTTGCGGTGGCCCGGGCTGAACCCGGATTCCCCGCACGAACTCCTGCGTGCCCTGCACCGGGCAGGTTTTTCAGTCCAGTCGGTGCGGGCCTGGGAGCTGGAACAGCTCAAGGATCCGCTCATCGAGCAGGTCCTCGAATACAAGAAGCTTTCCCGGCTGGCCAGCACGCACGGGGACGCCTGGCTTGACCAATGGGTCAAGAACGGGCGGTTCCACCCGCATTACGTTTTGGGCACCGTCGCCTCCGGGCGCTGGGCCGCCAGCGGCGGCGGAGCCCTGCAGCTGCCCCATTCGATCCGCCAGGTGGTGCGCACCGCCGCAGGACGCACCTTCGTCATTGCCGACGGCCGGCAGCTCGAGCCACGCATTCTCGCCGCGATCTCCCAAGATCGTCGGCTCCAAGAGGCGGGCCAGCAAGATGACCTTTATCAGTGGCTCATCGATGCCAGGCTCGTCTCGGACCGCAACGAGGCTAAATTGGGAATGCTCTCGGTCATCTACGGCGGCGGTGGCGGCACCTCCGGTGCGGTGGGCGTGGCCTTGAAGAAAAACTTCCCGCAGGCCATGGCGTATGTGGATCAGGCTGCGAAAGCAGGCGAGCGCGGCGAAGGAGTTCAAAGCTGGCTAGGCCGCGGCTGCCCACCGGCAGATGAAGGTTGGGTGCAAGCCCAGCGAGCTACCCAAGATGAGGCCGGGCAACGAGCCGCCGATGCCGCGGCACGGTCGCGTGGCAGGTTCACCCGAAATTTCGTGGTGCAGTCAACCGCCGCCGAGTGGGCGTTGGTGTGGATGGGCCATGCCCGTCACCTGATTCGCCAGGCCGGATGGGCCCAGTCCTGCCAGCAGGTGTTTTTCGTTCACGACGAGGTCGTTTTCGAGTGCCCGGTAGAACTGGCCGATCGCCTCGGTGAGTTGGTGCGCCACGCGGCGCTGCTCGCCGGACGCACGCTCTTTGGCGAGCACAGCCCAAATTTTCCGGTCAGCGTCGCTATCTCGCAGAACTATTCCGAAGGCAAATAGCCGCTTACTTCAGCTTGATTTCGCGTTGCGCGTTCCAAGGTTTGTTCCAGCCCAACTCGGCAAATAAACGATCGATCACAATCGCGGTGAATCCCCAGATCAGGTGTCCCTCGTATTCGAAGGCCGGGGATTTGAAGCGTTGCGCACCGCGCTGCACCACCGCGGTCAGCCGGTTATGCGGATCGAGCAGGTGCGTTACCGGCGCCCGAAAGACATCCGAGCTTTCGCGCAGATCCGCCGCATAGAACCTGGATTCGGTGTGCCACCAGCCCACCACGGGGGTGACCAAGAAGCTAGAGACCGGAAGCTCGGTTTCGGTCAATTGGCCAAGTACTTCAATCCCTGAAATATCAACCCCGGTTTCTTCCCACGCCTCACGCAGTGCCGCAGCGCTCGCCGAACCATCGTCGGGGTCTATCCCGCCGCCGGGGAAGGCGATCTGCCCGGCATGTTTGCGCAGCGTGGAGGCGCGCTCCACAAAAAGCAGGTCTAGCTCCTCGGGCTTGGCCGCCTCGTGCACGCCCCGCCCGGTGGCCGACCCGAATAAGATGAGCACCGCCGCCTTGCGCACGCTGTTGGCGTCCATCTGGTTGAAAACCCAGTGTTTCGGAAGTTTTACCGTAGAGCCCATTTTTTGGGCATGCGTGGCGATGACTTTTTCCAGCTCGGCACGTGCACTCATGCGTCCAGTCCGTATCCTTCGGCACGCAGTTCCCGGCGGGTGGACCCCTCGAGCATTTTCTGCAGCAATTCTTCGCGTCCCGGAGCGAGCTCATACTTCAGCAATTTCTGTGCCTTCGCCGGAATCTCCTCGCCAATCCCGGAGGACGGGCAGAGCTTTGCCAAGACGCAGGCGCCACAGGCCGGCTTGCGGGCATGGCAGACTCGGCGCCCGTGAAAGACCACGCGATGGCTGAGCATGGTCCAGTCGCGCTTTTCGAATAATTCGCCCACGGCGTGCTCAACTTTAACCGGGTCGGTTTCCGCGGTCCAGCCAAAGCGGTTGGCGAGCCGGCCGAAGTGCGTGTCCACGGTGATGCCCGGGACGCCGAAGGCGTTTCCCAACACCACATTCGCGGTCTTCCGCCCCACCCCGGCAAGTTTAACCAGATCTTCGAGCCGTGCAGGGACCTGGCCGCCGTGGCGTTCCACCAGCGCTGCCGAAAGCCCCAGCAGGGAATCTGTCTTGGCGCGGAAAAATCCGGTGGGCCGGATCAGTTCTTCAAGTGCCCCGCGTTCGGCCTGGCTCATCGCCAGCGCGTCGGGATACCTTGCGAAGAGCCGTGGGGTGATCGAATTGACTCGGACGTCGGTGGTTTGCGCGGAGAGCACCGTTGCCACCAGCAGCTCGAAGGGATTCTCGAAATCCAATTCGGCCACCGCATAGGGGTATGCCTCGGCCAACAGGCGGTGCATCTTCCGTGCCCGCCGTTTGAGTCCGATCTCTGATTCAACTTTCACTTTTGCTGCCACGAGATGATCGTGTCATGAGCCGGGGAAAATATCACTGTTTGCCTGCATTTCACCGCGTCGAAATGACCGCTCGGCGCACAAAATGCCCGTTACTGGCCCCGTCAGTGACACAAACCACAGGCTCGGCGTTCGAGCGTGTAACTTTGATCACAGAGTAATTTTTGTTTAACCGAAAGGACGCGATCACCGGTGAGTGACTCCAAGACCCTGGACAACCTATCGCATGAGACTCGTGCGTTTGCCCCTAGCAAAGACTTCAGCGACCAAGCCATCGGCTCGGCGAGCCAGTACGCGGCAGTAAGCGAAGACCGGTTGGGCTACTGGGCGCAACAGGCACGGAGCGTGTTGACTTGGGACACCGATTTCACCGAGACCTTGGATTGGTCCGAAGCACCGGTGGCCAAGTGGTTCGTCGGCGGCAAACTCAACGCGGCCTATAACGCATTGGACCGCCACGTGGAGAACGGCCTGGGCGAACGGGTTGCCATTCATTTCGAAGGCGAGCCGGGAGACACCCGCAGCTACACCTACGCGCAGCTGACCGAAGAGGTGAAGAAGGCGGCCAACGCCTTCGAATCCTTGGGCGTCGCCAAGGGCGACCGGGTGGCCGTCTACCTGCCGATGATCCCCGAAGCGGTGATCACCATGCTCGCCTGCGCGCGCATCGGCGCGATCCATTCGGTGGTCTTCGGCGGTTTCTCCGCCGACGCGCTGCGCTCCCGCATCGATGACGCGGACGCCAAGCTCGTGGTCACCGCGGACGGCACCTGGCGCCGCGGAAAGCCGTCGCCGCTGAAGCCTGCGGTGGACGCCGCCCTTGAAAAGCCCGGCCACACCGTGGAAAACGTGCTGGTGGTCAAGCGCAACGGCGAGCCAACCGAATTCGGTGCACTGGACAAGTGGTGGGATGACGTAGTCGGCACCGCCGCCACCGAGCACACCGCGGTAGCCCACGATTCCGAGCACCCGCTGTTCGTGCTCTACACCTCGGGCACCACCGGCAAGCCGAAGGGCATCGTGCACACCACCGGCGGCTTCCTGGCCCAGGGCGCGGTCACCCACCGCGACACCTTCGACCTGCACCCGGAAACCGATGTGTACTGGTGCACCGCGGATATCGGCTGGGTCACCGGGCATTCCTACGTCACCTACGCCCCGCTGATCAACGGCGCCACCCAGGTGATGTACGAAGGCACCCCGGACACCCCGCATCAGGGTCGCTGGTGGGAACTGATCGAGAAGTACAAGGTCTCCATCCTCTACACCGCGCCGACCGCGATCCGCACCTTCATGAAATGGGGACGCGAGATCCCCGACGGCTACGACCTCTCCAGCCTGCGCGTGCTCGGCTCGGTCGGCGAACCGATCAACCCGGAAGCCTGGATGTGGTACCGCGATGTCATCGGCACCAACGACGGCAAGAACGGCGAGCGCAAGGAGCACCCAACCCCGATCGTGGACACCTGGTGGCAGACCGAAACCGGGGCGCATATGATCACCCCGATGCCTGGGGTGACCGCCACCAAGCCGGGCTCTGCGCAGGTCGCCGTGCCGGGGATCAGCATCGACGTGGTCGACGAGGCCGGCGTTTCGGTGGCCGACGGCGAGGGCGGCTTCCTGGTCATCCGCGACCCGTGGCCAGCCATGCTGCGCGGCATCTGGGGCGACATGGAGCGCTACAAGGAGACCTACTGGTCCCGCTTCGAGGGCATGTACTTCGCCGGCGACGGCGCCAAGAAAGACGAGGACGGCGACATCTGGCTGCTGGGCCGGGTGGATGACGTGATGAACGTGTCCGGGCACCGGCTGTCCACCACCGAGATCGAGTCTTCGCTGGTCGCCCACCCGTACGTGGCCGAGGCCGCGGTGGTCGGCGCCAAGGACGAGACCACCGGCGAGGCGGTTGTCGCGTTCGTGATCCTGCAGACCGAACCGCCCGAAGGCGAGGATGTGGTCGCCACGCTGCGCGCCCACGTGGGCAAGGACATCGGCCCGATCGCCAAGCCGCGCCACATCCTGGTGGTCCCCGAGCTGCCCAAGACCCGCTCGGGCAAGATCATGCGCCGCCTGCTCAAGGACGTGGCCGAGGGCCGCGAGGTCGGAGACGCGACCACGCTGTCCGACGCGACCGTGATGACGCAGATCGCGCAGTCGATGAAGAAGTAGCGAGCTCCGGCCCCCAGGCCGGGATCCACGGGCCGCCGCCTGCGCCACCGCCAACCGGTTCAACCGGCAACGGAGTGCGCCAGCGGCGGCCCGTTTCGTTTTTAGCTGGCGCATAAACGTTCATGAAGCGCCGGAGCAAACGCGAGGTGTATTAGATTGTTTCCATGTCTGAAAACGCTTCGCGCACCATCTTGTTACTCAACGGACCGAACCTGAACCTGCTAGGAACCCGCGAACCCGAAATCTATGGCCATGAAACGCTCGCCGATGTCGAGGCGCTGGCGCAGCGCACCGCGGCGGGATACGACCTCACCGTGGAGGCCTTCCAGTCGAACCACGAGGGCGTGCTCATCGATGCGATTCACGAAGCGCGGCTGACCAAAGCCGGCATCATCATCAACCCGGGCGCCTACACGCACACCTCGGTGGCCATCGCCGATGCGCTCAGCGGGGTGTCGCTGCCGGTGATAGAGGTCCATATTTCCAACGTGCACCGGCGTGAGGCATTCCGCCATCACTCCTACGTCTCCCCCGTGGCCGCCTCGATCATCATCGGCGCCGGGACCAATGGCTACCGGCTCGCGGTCCAGCAGCTGGCGCATATCCTCGGCCGCTAGCCGCCGATGCATTCACCGGTCTTGATCGAGGTGGTGCGGTCCCCGGCCGCCTTGAGCGCGCGTTCGATCTCCTCGAGGCTCAGCGCGAAGCCCACCTCGTCATTGCCTCGCGACTTGGCGAAGATCATGCCTACCGCTTCGCCGGAATCGTTGACCATGGGACCGCCGGAGTTGCCTTGGGCCACCTTGGCCGTCAGCTGGTAAACCGAGAGTGCGGCGGGGTTCTCGCCATAGATATTGGCGATGGACACCGTGGCGCGTGAGGCGACTACCGCGCCGCGCACCTGCAGCGGCCCGCCGGAAGGATAGCCGATGAAGGCAGCCTGCTCGCCGCGGCCCAGGTTCTCGTCGGCGAGCTCCAGAGGCTGCGCTTCCATCCCGTCGACACGCAGCACCGCGATATCGGCTTCCGGATCAAAATAAACTACTTTTCCGCGGTGAAGTTGATCACCCTCGACCTCCACCGTAGCCGCGCTCAAACCTGCCACCACGTGGGCATTGGTCATCACCAATTGGTCGTCGATGACGAAGCCGGAACCGGTGAGGTTCACACCGCATTGAACGGCCGTCCCGGAGATCTTTGCCACCGAACTCACCGAGGCCCGCTGCAGGTCGTTGGCGGACCATTCGCCTTCCTCGACCGGCTGCACCGGCGGGGCGAAGGGATCGAGCAGGGCGGGGATGGTTTCGGCCATGACCGCCGAACGCGCCGAGGAGATTGCCGAGTTCACGAATTCGGGTGTCATCCCACGGATCGAGGCGATCATTTTCGACTTGTCGATCTCGCTCGAAAGCCGCGGAATACCCATGCTTGACGTGGAAAATGCCAGTGCGCCGATGATTGTGGCGGTAATGAAAACCGAAAGCACGCCACCGGCCAAACCGTCTGCGGCACGCAGGAAATCGAAGTTCATCCAGCGCCTGATGCGGGTGGCGATTACCCTGCCCAGGGCCTGGCCCAAAATGATCAGCACGGCGGCCGTGGCGACCATCAGAGCGACCCGCCACCAGGGGTTTGAGGCGAAGGTCGAGACCAGCGGAATGGCGAAGAATGCGGCAATGCCTCCGGCGATGAGCCCGAGCATGTCGCCGACCGTATAGAGGAAGCCGCGACGGATTCCGGCAATAAAAAATGAAAGTAAAACTACACAGATGGCAACGTCTAGCCAACTGAATACTCCGAGCACCGAGACCCCACTTCATTCACAAACTTACTATTAACCCAAGGTACCCTTAGAAGCTGATGGATTTCTGCGAGAATATTCGCGAGTTTTTGTATGACGAGCGTGATTCTCAACATTTCTTGGTTAAACCACGTGTGGAAACTGTCACATTGTTACCGAATACGGCACAATGAAGTGAGCGCTTACTACTGTTGACAGGAGATTTAATGGATATCGAGGTACTGCGCCGCGCGCCGCTTTTCGCGTCGCTTGGTGATGAAGTATTCGCCACGCTAACCGAAGAATTGACCGAGGTCGATCTGTCTCGCGGTGCATCAGTGTTCCGCGAAGGCGATCAGGGTGACCGTCTCTACTTCATCGTCTCGGGCAAGATCAAGCTTGGACGCACTTCCGCCGACGGACGTGAAAACCTGATTGCCGTGCTCGGCCCAGGTGAACTGTTCGGCGA
This sequence comes from Glutamicibacter sp. AOP12-B1-11, assembly GCF_052379245.1. Taxonomy (NCBI): domain Bacteria; kingdom Bacillati; phylum Actinomycetota; class Actinomycetes; order Micrococcales; family Micrococcaceae; genus Glutamicibacter; species Glutamicibacter sp. AOP12-B1-11. The sequence continues at coordinate 16,332 of NZ_JBQSYL010000031.1, forward strand.
AATGGCGCTGTTCGATCCACACCCGCGCAACGCAACCGCAACCGCCGTGTCGGAGACCCGACTAGCTGGTCTGAGCCATGAAAACATGCGCAAGGCGATCCTGAACTCCCCGGAGGTCTCGATCCAGTTGCTGCAGGCTTTGGCTGCGCGTCTGCGTCGCACTAATGAATCCCTAGCCGATCTGGTGTTCTCCGATGTTCCTGGCCGTGTGGCTAAGGCGCTATTGGACCTCGCTGACCGTTTCGGTCGCCCAGCCACCGATGGCATCCTGGTCGCTCACGAGCTGACCCAGGAAGAGCTAGCCCAGCTGGTCGGTGCCTCCCGCGAAACCGTGAACAAGGCCCTGGCCGAGTTCGTGCAGCGCGGCTGGCTCCGTCTGGAAGCCCGCGCCGTCGTGATCCTGGACATCCAGCGTCTGCGTCAGCGTTCGCGCTAAGCACCGCTGAGCAAAAGGCCGGACAACCCTCGCGGGTTGTCCGGCCTTTTGCTTTTGACCGTTGGACTAGTGGCCCGGTTCCGCCTGCCAAGGACGCGTCGATTCGACCCCGAGCGCGCTAAGCACTTCGAGATAATAGGTTCCGTCACGCACCAGCAGGTCCGGATGCTGCACATCCAAGGTGCGCGCTCGCGACAGGTAGGCGACCGCACCGTGGGCATCGGCCATCCGCTCCAGCATCTGCTCGACCGCTGGGCTGGTTATCTGCGACAACCTCAGGCCAACGGTGCTCGGCTGGCCAATGCGGTCTCCCAGCTCGCTGGTGGCTCGCTGGGCCATGATCTGCTCGGAGCTGCACCATTGCGCCCATTTGCCCTTCGCGCGCAGCAGGCGGGGCTCCTGGTGCACGGGAACCGTTGCGGTGAAGTACCAGGTGTCGAATCGCCGGAAGGCGAAGTTGGGACTCAGCCAGTGGCTGACCGGGCGCAGAAGGTCGGTGCGCAGGCCGAGCCCGCGTCGGCGAAGAAATTCCTCGAAGGCCAGGTCCTGTCCGGCGATGGCTTCGCGGGCGGACATCCATTCCTCGGGATCGTTCATTTCGACAACCGACTGTTCGTCGGTTCCGGCCAGCAGGATCCCGGTTTCTTCGAAAAGTTCGCGGATGGCGCACACCAGATGGGCTCGAACGAGCTGCTGGTCCAACACGTCCATGCGCTTGGACCACTGCGAAAGGTTCGGGCCGAACCACTTGTACTCCACGCGGTCTCCCGCTTCGACGCTGCCTCCGGGAAAAGCCACACTCCCGAGAGGGGACTCGCCGGGGCGGTAGCCCAGGAACGTTTCTACTCCATGCACCCCGTCTTGAACCAGGCAGACCGAGGAAGCACGGCGTGCGGTGCGCGGGGTCCGCGAACCGAAAGTGAACCAGTTTTCCGCCGCTGGAATTTGATGCGGCGGGAGTTCTACGAGGCGACGCGAAACTCCGGTGCGCGTCGCGGACGGACTTGACCGCCCTTGGCGCACACCGGAATCGCGTTGTGGACTACTCAAATTCGGCGATGACCTCAACCTCGACCGGAGCGTCCAACGGCAGAACCGCCACGCCTACGGCCGAACGTGCATGCACGCCAGCCTCGCCCAGGACATTTCCGAAGAATTCCGAGGCCCCGTTGATGACCCCAGGCTGGCCGGTGAAGGACGGGTCCGAGGACACGAATCCAACGACCTTCACGATACGCTTAATGCGATCTAGGTCACCAATTTCTGCCTTGATGGCAGCCAGTGCGTTCAGTGCGCAAGTCTGCGCCATGGCCTTGGCATCTTCGGCCGAAACCTCGGCGCCGACCTTGCCAAGAGCTGAGAGTTTTCCATTAATCAGCGGAAGCTGGCCGGAGGTGTAAACGTAGTTGCCGGTGGTGATTGCTGGCAGGTAGGCCGCGACCGGCTTTGCCACCGCTGGCAAGGTCAGATCGAGCTCTGCGAGGCGTGCTTCGACACGCGAGGAAGTAGCTTCTTGCATGGGGTTTTACTCCTTCTGAAAGTTAGGCTTTTGGACGCTTCATGTAGGCCACTGGATTGGTGCCGTTGGGGCCGGGAACGATCGCTACGAGCTCCCAACCATCGTCACCCCACTGGTCCAGAATCTGCTTGGTTGCGTGGATAACGAGCGGCAAAGTGGCGTATTCCCATTTAGTCATACTCGATACGTTAGCGCGTCCTTGTAAACTAGTAGGTATGGCAGCCAAGAAGTCACCCTTTTTTGATACAGCTACCACTTTGGGAAAGATCGTTGCGTTCTTCGGAATCAGTGCCCTTTGTGGCGTGCTGGCCGCGGGCATGCTCGTTCCCGTGGCAGCTATCGCAAAAACCGGTTTGACCACCGGAAATAATATTGTAAGCGCGCTTCCGAGCACATTCGAGAAGCTTCCCATTCCCGAGCCCTCGCAGGTCTTGGACTCCGATGGAAAGCTGATTGCGACGTTCTATGAACAGAACCGCGATCCGGTGGACCTCAAGGACATTTCTCCGTTCATGCGCAAAGCAATTGTTTCGGTGGAGGACGAGCGTTTCTACGAGCACAGCGGCATTGACCCCAAGGGCATTGCCCGTGCGGTCATCAGCAACGCCACCTCTTCTTCGCGTTCCGGTGCGTCCACGCTGACTCAGCAGTATGTGAACAACTTGCTGGTCAATAACCAGATCTTGACCGGAGCCGACGAGACGACGGTATCGGGCAACAAGGACTACTCGGACAAGATCCGCGAGCTGAAGTACGCGGTAGCCATTGAAAAGGAAATGTCCAAGGACGAAATCCTCGAAGGCTACCTGAACCTCGTGTTGTTCTCGGGTCGTGAGTATGGCGTGCAGGCCGCCGCGCAGCGCTTCTTCTCCGTGGATGCCAAGGACCTGAACCTGCAGCAGTCGGCGATGCTCGCCGGCATGGTGCAGTTGCCTAACGTCTACAACCCAATCAAGAACCCGGAACGCTCCTTGGATCGACGCAATAAGGTGCTGGGCAACATGTACCGCACCGGCGCGGTCACCAAGAAGGAATACGACAAGGCCGTGAAGTCCAAGTTGGGCGTGGATCCAAGCTCGTCGGCTTCGGGTTGCATGGCTGCCGACGACGCGGGCTACTTCTGCGACTACATCACCAACTTGGTTCTCAAAGACAAGAACTTCGGCAAGACCAAGGAAGACCGCGAAAACCTGCTGTTCCGCGGCGGCTTGGTTATCAAGACCACGTTGAACTCCGCGTTGAACAAGAAGGCCGCCAAGGACGCCCGCGAGGCCATTGATCCTGATGCCAAGTCGAATGATGATATCTACGCGTCGCTGGTTTCGGTTGAACCGGGTACCGGAAATATTCTGACCATGGCGCAGAACACCACCTACGCCCCAGAATCCAAAGAAACCGGCAGCCGGACTTTCTATAACTTCGCGGTAGAAAGTCGATTAGGTGGAGCGGGCGGATTCCAGGGTGGCTCGACAATGAAACCATTCACCACCCTTGCTTGGCTCCACGAGGGCAATCACATGTACGACAGGATCAACGCTAAGAAGGAACTCTTCACCGCTGGCGACAAATGGCGAGCCTCTTGCCTTCCAAGTGGACAGACCTACACTGCAAAGTGGGAACCAAAGAACGCTTCGCGTGGCTTCTATCGCACGATGACGGTGGATACCGGCCTGTACTGGTCAATTAACTCCGCCACCGTTCAAGAAGCCAAAAAGGTCGATCTCTGCACCATTGCTGACTACGCAACCAAAATCGGGCTGATCGATCAAAAGCCAGTGGGTGGCGAGGGACCTGCACCTATCAATCCTGCCAACCCTTCATTCGTTATTGGGACTGCATCGGTAACCCCGCTGGCGCAAGCGGCGGCCTTCGCCACATTCGCCAACAAGGGTGAATACTGTGAGCCACGGGCCATCACCTCGGTCGTCGATAAGGACGGCACCAAGTACAAGGTGCCTAAGCAAGATTGTTCCCAGCAAATCAACCCACAGTACGTGGCCGACCTGAACGGTACGTTGAAGAAGATTGCGACCAACCGTGTCTCCAAGGGCCAGGTTGCCGGACCGATCGCCGGCAAGACCGGCACAAATAACGGTGCTACTTCAACTTGGTTCGTCGGTTACAGCACGGGCATTTCGACTGCAGCTTGGGTTGGCCGCCTTAAGGGGCAGGGCGAAGAACAAGAGAAGAATTGGCTGCACGGCAAGATGATCAACGACGAGCGTGCTCCGAAGATGGTTGACTCCTCGACCTATGCGGCTCCATTGTGGGTTGACTTCATGTCCAAGGCAGTTCAGCAGTACGAGCGTAATTCCTTCGGTTCGGTCAGCAAGGCACCCAAGCCAAAGCCAGCTCCGAAGCCAAAGGAAGACGACGACGAGGACAAAAAAGAAGATTCGAAAAAGGAAGACTCCGAAAAAGAGGATTCCAAGGAGTCCGAAGACGACAAGTCTGAAGCCACCGGCAATGGAAACGGTAATGGCAACGGAAACGGCCAAAACAAGTCGAAGCCGACTACTCCGGCCAAGCCCGGAGGGGATTCGGACGACTAGGTAGTCGCCGAAAGGCCGCGTTCAACTTTGGTTGAACGCGGCCTTTCGGTTTAGATTGGCACTATCACCAGACCCGAACGGGTCTGTTCCCTTGAAAGGACAATGACGGACCGGTCATGGTTGAACACACTAATTTCTCTTCGGCATTCGGTCGAGCCACCGGCACGGCAGCACTGCTTGCCGGCGGCGCCGTCGCAGCAGGCGCGGCGGTGCTTGGCTACGGACTATACGAAACCCAGAAATTCGGGCTCCGTCGCGAAACCGTCAAGGTGCTTCCCCGCGGCGCGCGCGATATCCGCGTGCTCCACCTCTCGGACATCCACATGATCCCCGGCCAAGCCCTCAAGCGACGCTGGCTGCATCGGCTCGCCGACGAGCGCCCCGACTACGTGATCAACACCGGTGACAATCTCAGCCACCGCGATGGCGTTCCGGCGCTGATCGACGCGCTGAAGCCATTGATGGCATTCCCCGGCGCCTTCGTGCCGGGCTCGAATTGCTACTACGGGCCGCGCATGAAGAACCCCTTGCGCTACCTCAGCGCAAGCTCCGGCACGCCAAACCCTTCGAGCCGTGACAAGCTGCCCTTCGAAGAGATGCACCGGGCCTTCGGATCCGCCGGGTGGGTCAACATGACCAACCGGGCTTACTCCACCGTGCTCAACGGAATCCGGCTTGATCTGACCGGCATCGATGATCCGCACCTGGATCGCGACCAATTCGCTGGATGGCCGCAAGGTTCGGTCACCGGATACCAGGCTCCGCACGTACGCATCGCGCTGACCCATGCCCCCTACCAACGAGTGCTGGATCAGCTCACCGAGGCCGGGGCGGATATCATCTTCGCCGGCCACACCCACGGCGGACAGGTATGCATTCCGGGATACGGCGCCCTGGTGTCGAACTGCGATTTGCCGACGTGGCGAGCCCGCGGGCTGACCGAATGGGAATATGCCGGGCGCACCGTCCCGCTGAACGTTTCGGCGGGCCTGGGCCACTCCCGCTTCGCACCATTTCGCATTGCCTGCCCGCCCGAGGCAGTACTGCTCACGCTCACCGCAAGGGACTGATCATCCATTCCTTCAGGCCCCGCACTTGGTTCAAGTGCGGGGCCTGAAGCCGTCTCTGAGCCAGCAACAAATAATCTATCCACTAGTGATTATTTGATTGAATTTTCCCAACTACTGACTGTAGGCTGTAGTCCGGTCGATATTGTTATTGGTGATGGTGGGGAACTCTCATGGCGCGACAACAAAACTCAGAAGCAGCTGAAGCGGTGTCGTTGACAACCACCTTAAAACGGCTGGGGCCGTTCGTCCGCCCGATTCTTCCGCGGCTTATCGGCGGCTTCCTCTGCGCCTTGGGCGCAGGTATTGTCGCCCTCGTCATTCCACAGGTCCTCGCCTGGCTGGTGAACAACGTCCTGGACAGCGATGGAACGAACAACGCAATCTGGATCGCCATGGCGATTGTCGGCGCCTTGGGTTTCCTGGAAGCGTTGTTCATCTTCCTGCGCCGCCAATTCGTGCTCAACCCGGCGGCAGGGCTGGAAGCGCAGATGCGCATCCGCTTCTACAAGCATCTGCAGCGCCTGCCCGTGGCTTTCCACGAGCGCTGGGGCTCGGGCCAGCTGCTTTCCCGCTCGATGTCGGATCTGTCGCTGCTGCGCCGCTGGCTCGCCTTCGGCGCCATGATGCTCGTCGTGGACACGGTCACCGTGATCACCGGGCTGGCGCTGATGTTCTACCACTCGTGGATCCTCGGACTGCTCTACCTGCTAGGCGCCATCCCCATCTCGATCAAGGCCTACCACTTCCGCAACAACTACCGGGCCGCGAGCCGGCTGAGCCAAGACCAGGCCGGCGACCTGGCGACCGCCGTCGAAGAGTCCGTCCATGGCATTCGCGTCATCAAGGCCTTCGGCCGCGGCCCCCACGTGTACGCCGGATTCAGCGAGCAGGCCAAATCGCTGCAACAGACGGAAATCAGCAAGGCCAAAACCCTGGCCAGCTTCCTGATGGCCGTCGTCGCAATCCCCGAAACGATCTTGGGGCTGGGCGTCTTGATCGGCATCTCGCTGGTTGCCGGCGGGCAGCTGAGCATCGGCTCGCTCGTGGCCTACTTCGCCATCGCAGCGGTGATCGCAGGCCCGGTGGAAGGCATGGGGATGCTGCTGGGCATGACGCTGAGCACCAAAACCGCACTGGACCGCCACTTCGAAGTGATGGACGCTTCCAACGACATCGTCTCCCCCGCCCAGGCGAACTCCCCGGCCGAACGCAGCGGCGAAGTACAGCTCAAGCACGTTCGGTTTGCCTACCCCGATGCCTCCGGGCGCGGGCGCCCCATCCTTGCCGATATCGAGCTGACGATCCGCGCCGGGGAAACCATGGCGCTGGTCGGAATCACCGGCTCGGGCAAGTCGACACTGCTGAACCTGATCCCCCGACTGCATGAGGTGAGCGCCGGGCAGGTACTGGTGCACGGGCAAGACGTGCGCGAATGGGATCTGGAAGAGCTGCGCGAAGAAATAGCCGTGGCTTTCGAAGACACCACCCTATTCTCGAATTCGGTCCGCGAAAACGTGCTGCTCGGTGCCCCGGCGGATTACAGCCCCGCGCAGCGCGAAGCGCTCTTGGCGCAGTCCCTTGACGTGGCGCAGGCGCACTTTGCCTATCAGCTGCCGCAGGGGGTCGATACGCTCATCGGCGAGGAAGGCTTGTCCCTGTCCGGCGGCCAGCGCCAGCGTCTGGCCCTGGCCCGCGCCATCGCCGCCCGGCCCCGGATCCTGGTCCTGGACGATCCGCTCTCCGCCTTGGACGTGCGCACGGAGGAAGCCGTCACCACGAAGCTGCGCGAGGTCCTGGAGGGCACTACCACCTTGGTGGTGGCTCACCGGCCTTCCACCGTGATGCTCGCCGACCGGGTGGCCCTGCTGCGCGATGGGCGCATCGACGCGATCGGCAGCCACACGCACCTGCTGAGCACGAACGAACATTACCGATATGTGATTGCCAGCCTGGATGACGAAGCACCGATGAGCGAAGAGGTCGCCCGATGAGCCAACCACTAGGTGTCACCGAAGAGGACAACATCAACCTCTCCGGCGCCCAACGCAAACGAGTACGCCGCCGTTCCTTCAGGCTCCTGGCGACGCTCGCCATGCCGCAGAAGAAACTCTTCATTCTCACCGTGGTGCTGGTGCTGGTTTCCAATGCGGCCCGCGTCGTCCTGCCTATCCTCATTGCCTTGGCCATCGACTGGACGCTGCCGCAGGTCCGCGAGGGTAACTGGGGCGCGCTGGGAGTTTCGGGCGGCGCCTACATTGTTTGCGCCATTCTGGCCGGCGTCCTGCTGGCCTGGTACATCAATTGCGCCGCCCGCATTTCGCAGGCCATGCTCTTGGATCTGCGGCAGCAGGTCTTCCGCCACACCCAGCGGCTGAGCCTCGAGTTCCATGAGAACTACACCTCGGGCCGGATCATCTCGCGGCAGACCTCGGACTTGGAAACCCTGCGTGAACTGCTAGATCAAGGAGTATCCGAACTCGCCTCCTCGTGCGTCTTCGTAATTTTCACGCTGGCCACCATCTTTATCCTGGATTGGCGCAGCGCTTTGGTGCTGTGCATCGCGGCCATACCGGTGGCGATCCTCTTCTTCTGGTACCAGAGCCGTTCCGAGGTGCTCTACCGCGAGTCCCGCGTGGTTTCCGCGAAGGTGATCTCCATGTTCGTCGAAACGATGACCGGCATTCGCGCGGTCAAGGCGTTCCGCCGAGAAGCGGCAAATGACGAAAACTATGCTGAGATCGCCGAAAAATATCGGGTCAACTCGGTGCGCTCCTTCAACTTATTCGGCATTCTCCAGCCGGGCCTGGTGCTCATTGGAAACCTCACCGTCGCGGTATTGCTCGCCTACGGCGGCTTCCGCATTCTGGATGGGACGCTGGCCGTTGGCGTGATGGTGGCGCTGCTGCTTGCGGCTAAACGCGTCTTCCAGCCGGTCGAACAGATCGCCATGTTCTACTCCTCCTTGCAGTCGGCCACGGCAGCCCTCGAAAAGGTCTCCGGGCTCTTGGAAGAGGAACCTAGCGTCAGGGAACCGCTGGCACCGCGCAGTATCGAGCAGGTCAAGGGAGAGATCGTCTTCAGCGACGCGGTCTTCGGCTACGGGCAAGGGCCGATCATCATGGACCGCTTCGATCTGAAGCTTGAAGCCGGGCAAACGGTGGCGGTGGTTGGGCAGACCGGTGCCGGCAAATCCACGCTCGCAAAACTCATTTCCCGTTTCTACGATCTGCGCTCGGGCAGCCTGGAAATCGATTCGGTCCCGATCAATGAGCTCTCGAATCAGGAACTGCGCCGGCATGTGGTGATGGTCACCCAGGAAGCGTTCCTGTTCTCCGGGACGGTTGCCGAGAACATTGCGCTCGGCAAGCCCACCGCGACGCTCGCGGAGATCCAGGATGCGGCTAGGGCGGTGGGCGCCGATGAGTTCATCCGCGAACTTCCCGAAGGCTATGAGACCGACATGAATAAGCGTGGCGGTCGCGTCTCCGCCGGGCAACGCCAGCTCATCTCCTTCGCTCGCGCCTTCTTGGCCGACCCGGCCGTGCTGATCCTGGATGAGGCCACCAGCTCGCTGGACATTCCTTCGGAGCGCGCGGTGCAACGCGGCCTGCAGCAGCTGCTGGGGAACCGTACGGCGTTGATCATCGCCCACCGGTTGTCCACGGTGCAGATCGCCGACCGGGTGCTGGTGGTGCACGATGGGAGAATCATCGAGGACGGCTCCCCGCAACAGCTGATCGCGGACGAGGGACGTTTCGCTTCGCTGCACAAGGCGTGGAAGGACTCGCTGGTCTAACCGGCCGCAAGCACATGGCAAACGAATTGGGCGACTTCCTTCCGGCCCCGAACCAGGGGGCGGACCCGGAAGTCTACGAGATTGAAAATAGCGCGCTGGATCGAACCGGGGTGCTCTTTGCGCGCTTGTGCTCCCTGGCGCCCTGGGCGGGCAAGGTCCTGCTGGATTTGGGATGCGGCAGCGGCTATTGGCTCCCCAAATATCTCACCGAACATGGCACGGTCCTCGGGGTGGAACCGGATCTGCGCCTGCTGGACGCCGCACGGGCGCGTAGTTCGCGGGTTCAGGTGCTGCACGGTTCTGCCGAACATCTTCCGCTAGCGGATTCCAGCGTCGCGGTGGTGCACGCGCGCTTCGCCTATTTCTTCCCTTCCGCGAACTACGACTGCACCGCCGGGCTCCGCGAGGTCCTGCGTGTCCTGCGCCCCGGCGGGTCGCTGCTGGTGATCGACAACGACCACCAGCACGGAGAATTCGCTTCACTTTTGCGGCAGAGCCCTTGGGCGTCGGATCAGGGCGAGGACGACTACATCCGGCGGTGGTGGGCCGCGCAGGGAGCCCAACGCCATGAGGTGATGAGCAGTTGGAGCTTCGACTCGGCAGAGGATCTCGCCAAGGTACTTCACCTTGAATTTCCGGCGGATCTGGCTCGCGACTGGATCGCGCGGCATCCGTTGGCGACCGAGTTGAGCTACGGCTACGTGCTGTATCACGTACGCAAGGGCGCAGCCGAGCTGGGCGGCTAGTTCTCTGCTTAGCGAAAAGGCCGGGGCGAAGGAATTTCTCCTTCACCCCGGCCTTTCGTTTTTGCCCTTAGCCGGAGAATTTCTCCCCGGTCAAACGCTCATAGGCGTCGATGTACCGGGCGCGGGTCTTTTCCACGATCTCTGCGGGCAAGGCCGGCGGCTCTGCCCCGGAATTCTTGTCCCAACCGGCTTCCGCTGAGGTCAACCAGTCGCGCACGAACTGCTTGTCAAAACTCGCCTGGGCCTTGCCCGGTGCGTAGGACTGGGCATCCCAGAAACGCGAGGAGTCGGGGGTGAGCACCTCGTCGCCGAGCGTGATCTCGCCGTTGCTCGGATCGGCGCCGAATTCGACCTTGGTATCGGCAAGGATGATGCCGCGTTCACGGGCGATCTGCTCGGCACGTTCGTAGAGGGCGACGGTCTTCTCGCGCAAGGCCTCGGAGACCTGCGCGCCGACGCGTTCCACCGTCTGCGCAAAGGAGATGTTCTCGTCATGCTCGCCAACCTCGGCCTTGGCCGAAGGGGTGAACAGCGCCGGCTGCAGGCGTGAACCGTCAACCAGGCCCGCGGGCAACGGCAGCTCGCATACGGTCGAGGAGACCTTGTATTCGGCCAGACCCGAGCCGGTCAGATAACCGCGGGCAATGCACTCGATAGGGTACATCTCAAGCTTCTTGCAGACCATTGCCCGGCCGGCTACGGCCGCCGGCACCTCGGTGGAGATCACGTGGTTGGCGAATTCGCCCAGCTGCCCGAACCACCACAGGCTCAGCTGGGTCAGCACCTTGCCCTTATCCGGAATCTCGCTGGTCAGCACGAAGTCATAGGCGCTGATTCGATCCGAAGCGACCACCAGCACCCGGTCGGAGTCCGCGAAGCTCACCCCGGCCGGCAGGTACAGGTCGCGCACCTTGCCCGAATAGAAGTGGTCCCAACCGTCGAGGGAAAGCGTTTCGGTCTGGAATCCTGCCATTACTTGTTTTCCCCGTTCACTACGATTTCTCCGCGTTCGGCCTTCAAGGCGATATCGCTGCGTGATTGGGCGCCGCTCCAGCTGATCTTGGAGACACCCGCGTAGGCGTTCGCCCGGGCGGCGGCAAGGCCATCGCCCAACGCGACGACCGCCAAGACTCGGCCACCGGCTACGGTGATATTGCCCTCGGCGTCGGTGCTGGTGCCGGCATGCATCACATGCACCTCGTCAACCTGGTTGGCTGCTTCCAGCCCTTCGATCACCGCACCCTTGACCGGGGCATCCGGGTAATTCTCGGCGGCGATGACCACGTCCACGGCGGTTTTCGAGGACCAGCGCAGCTGCTCGGCGTCGTCGAGCTTGCCGTTCGCCGCGGCGAGCAGAATCGCGCCCAGCGGGGTCTTCAGCCGAGCCAGAACCGCTTGGGTCTCCGGGTCGCCGAAGCGGGCGTTGAATTCGATGACGCGGATGCCGCGCTTGGTGATGGCCAGGCCGCAGTACAGCACGCCGGTGAACGGGGTGCCGCGCTTTTCCATTTCGCGCAGTGTCGGGTAGGCGACGCGGTCCATAACCTCGTCGACAAAGCCTTCCGGAAGCCATTGAAGCGGTGAGTAGGCGCCCATGCCACCGGTGTTGGGGCCTTCGTCGTTGTCGAAGATGCGTTTGAAGTCCTGAGCTGGGGACAGCGGGACGGCGTGCTTGCCGTCGCAGATGACGAACAGCGAAACTTCCGGGCCATCGAGGAATTCTTCGATAACCACGGTGCCGCCGGCGGCAAAGCAGAGCTCTGCGTGGGCCAGTGCCTCGGCACGGTCTGCGGTCACCACAACCCCCTTGCCAGCGGCCAGCCCGTCGTCTTTGACCACATAGGGTGCGCCGAAATCGTCAAGGGCGGCTTCGGCTTCGGCAGTATTCGTTGCCACATGCGCCATGGCGGTGGGAACCTGCGCGGCGGCCATGACGTCCTTGGCGAATGCCTTGGAGGCTTCCAGCTGTGCCGCGGCGCGGGTTGGCCCGAAGACGGGAATCCCGGCTTCGATGAGCGCATCGGCAACGCCGGCGGCCAGTGGCGCTTCGGGCCCGACGATTACCAGCTCGCTGGCTAGCTCGCGGGCTAGCGCCAGGACCGCTTGCGGGTCCTGCGCGTTGATCTCATGGGTAGTGACGTCCTGTGCGATTCCGGCGTTGCCGGGAGCGCAATGAACCTCATTGACGTAGGGGTCTGCACTAAGTGCACGGACAATTGCATGCTCACGGCCGCCTGGGCCAATCACCAGTACCTTCACTGCACCGAGTTTACCGGAGAACCACGCACGATTAGTGGTCTGTGACCGGGCGATGAAAAGTTGCCCAGAGCGCCGCGCAAACCCCGGGGCGCCTTGCCTCCACTGGGAAAGCCCTCCGTGCGGGCCTGCGCCTAGACTTGGCCTCATGGGTTCGGCGATAGACATCACACAGTGCAGCGAGCTGCTGCGGATCACCCGCAATTCGGTGATCGAATCGCGGCATTATGGCGCAGCGGTAGTTCTGGATCCGGCCGGGCAGGTTCTGGAGGCCATCGGCGATCCCGAAGCCTTGGTCTTTCCGCGATCCGCGCTGAAGCCTTTTCAGGCGATCGGTTCGCTGCGCGCCGGGGCGGCGTTGGAATCCGCGCAACTGGCGCTTGCCTGCGCCAGCCATCTGGGAACCGAACAACATCAGCTGCTCGCGCGCAGCGTGCTCGACTCGGTGAAGCTGGGCCAAGAGCATCTGCAATGCCCGGCCTCGTGGCCCGGCGATTCGGCCACCCGCTCAGCGATGGCCGCGCGTGGCCAAGGCCAGAACAAGCTTGCATTCAATTGTTCGGGCAAACATGCCGCATTTCTCGCGGCGGCGGCGGCCAGCGGCGAACCGCTCGGCAGCTATCTGTCACCCGAGCATCCGGTGCAGCTTTCGGCCTCTCGGGCGATGGAAGAATTCTGCGGGCCGATCACTTTCCTGGGCGTCGATGGCTGCGGGGCTCCGGCACCGCAGATGTCGCTGCGGTCCCTGGCGGAGGGGTTTCGAAAGCTGGCGGCATCCCCCGACCCGGCTGCCCGGTCGGCGGCCAGCGCCATGCGCGAACACCCATGGGCGGTACGCGGTGCGGGCAGCCCCAATACGCTGGTCATCGAGTCCACCGGAATCATCGCCAAGCTCGGTGCCGAAGGGGTGCTGGGCATGTCCGCCCCCAACGGGGTCAGCGTGGCGGTAAAAATCCTTGATGGCGCTTCGCGCGGAATCGATGTGCTGGCGTTGGGCCTGCTGGCTGCCCATGGTGCGCTGAGCATGCGGAAGCTGGAAGAATTATCAGACCGGCTGAGCAGCGCGGCGCACACCGCCGGGGCGCGTGCTGCCGGGGTTCGCTACCTCGGCCGGGACTTCGCGGCCCGCTAGCCCCGCCGAAAACGAAATCCAGGGGCGGAATATGACATTTTTTCGTCATCCAAGGAAGGGAATTTAACGCCATGGCGATCAAGCGAAGAATCGACGAGCTCTCCGGTCGCGCCGCGCTGCGCGAATGGGCTGAAAACGCGGAAATCCAAGGGAAAACAGCCCGCCCAACGCTGGCCATGGCGGTACGTTTCGCCTTGGAAGAACTCGCTTCGCGGGCCGAGGGAAACTCGGTTGAGGTGCGGGTTCCGCCCTTTGGTGTGACCCAATGCATTGAGGGCCCCCGCCATACCCGTGGTACACCGCCAAATGTGGTCGAAATGCCCGCCGAATTATGGCTTTCACTGGTCACCGGGCGCACCGACTGGGCTGCGGCAGTGCAATCGGGGCAATTGCACGCCTCCGGACTAAGGGCAGACTTGTCGGCACACCTGCCGCTAATTGAGTACCCTTAAAGCTATGGAGCAACACCCCGCTACCCCGCCATCCGCCGACCAGCCAATCCAGGTGCAGGTTCATTCGGCACCGCGCTTCTGGCCAATAGTCCTCGCCGGCGCCGTACTCGGCGCCTTGGTAGGCGTAGTCATTGGCTTGATTGGCGAACCGTCCATGGATTACACCGTGGGATCGGCCGTCGGATTCTTCGCCATGTTCTGCGCGGGACTTGGCACCGGGCTAGGCGCGCTCGCATATGTAATTATCGATCGCGTCACTTCGCGCAAGACCACCCCAAAACTGGCGGTGCCCCTGGCCGGGGACACCGGCAGCGAGCGACAAGGCTAGGCGCCCTCCCCTTCCCAGGAAGGCAAGCGGTGGCCGCGCACCTGGTCGCCGTTCACCACATAAACGGTCGGTGTCGACCAATAGATACATGAGAGAATAATTGACATGGCGCGTGGCGATGGATTCCTGAATCATGACTTGCTTCCCAACGAAAAAGGGCCGCAGGACGAATGCGGCGTTTTTGGTGTCTGGGCACCTGGCGAAGAAGTTGCAAAACTAACCTATTACGGGCTGTACGCGTTGCAGCACCGCGGACAGGAGTCCGCGGGCATCGCAACCAGCGACGGCGCGCGAATCAACGTATACAAGGATATGGGCCTGGTCTCCCAGGTCTTCGACGAAAACACGTTGAACTCGATGACCGGCCACCTGGCCGTGGGGCACTGCCGCTATTCGACGACCGGCGCCAGCCACTGGGCCAATGCGCAGCCGACCCTGGGCCCGACCCAGACCGGCACCGTAGCCCTGGCGCATAACGGCAACCTCACCAACTCGGCGCAGCTCGCCGAAATGGTCGAGGCCAAGCAGGTCTCCGAGGGCGGCAAGCTGCGCGGCGAAATTGCCCAGGGCAATACCACCGATACCGCGCTGGTCACCGCCCTGCTTGCGGGCAAGGAGGGCCAGAGCCTCGAAGAGACCGCGCTCGAGCTGCTGCCCAAGATCGAGGGCGCCTTCTGCTTCGTGTTCATGGACGAAAACACCATGTACGCGGCCCGCGACCCGCACGGGGTGCGTCCCCTGGTCCTGGGACGGCTGAACCGCGGCTGGGTGGTTGCCTCCGAGCAGCCGGCCCTGGCCACCGTGGGCGCGTCCTTCATCCGCGAGATCGAACCGGGCGAACTGATCGCCATCGACGAGACCGGCATCCGCTCCACCCGCTTCGCCGAAGCCACCCCGAAGGGCTGCGTCTTCGAGTACGTCTACCTGGCCCGCCCGGATGCGACCATCGCCGGTCGCTCGGTATACGAAGCCCGCGTGGAGATGGGCCGCCAGCTGGCCCGCGAAAACAGCGCGGACGCGGACATCGTCATCCCGGTCCCGGAATCCGGCACCCCGGCGGCCATCGGCTACGCCGAGGAGTCCGGCATTCCGTTCACCCACGGCTTCGTGAAGAACGCCTATGTGGGCCGCACCTTCATCCAGCCCTCGCAGACGCTGCGCCAGCTGGGCATCAAGCTGAAGCTCAACGCGCTGGAGACAGTACTGCGCGGCAAGCGCGTGGTGGTCGTGGACGACTCGATCGTGCGCGGCAACACCCAGCGTGCGGTGGTGCGCATGCTGCGCGAGGCCGGAGCCGCCGAGGTGCATGTGAAGATCTCCTCGCCACCGGTGAAATGGCCTTGTTTCTACGGCATCGACTTCGCCACCCGCGCGGAGCTGATCGCCAATGGCGCGGCCGTGGACGAAATCGGAAAGTCCATCGGCGCCGATTCGCTGGCGTACATCTCCGAGGACGGCATGATCGGGGCCACCGCGCAGCCGCGCGAGAAGTTGTGCACCGCCTGCTTCACCGGCGACTACCCGATCCCGCTGCCCGGTGATGAGCGCCACGGGAAGAACCTGCTGGAGCAGGCAAATCAGAGCGGTTGCGAGCCCGGCCCGGATGCCGAGCTCGAAGCAACCCTCTAGTCACCAATCCATCACCCACCTCGTTGCAAGCGGCACCGGCTATCCGGTGTTCACGACAGAAAAGGATCCATCTGCCATGAGCGGCACGCAAGAGCAGCCAACCTCCATCACCTACGCCGGAGCGGGCGTCGACGTCGAGGCCGGTGACCGTGCCGTCGAGTTGATGAAGGGCGCGATCAAGGCCACCCACACCACCGGCGTGGTCGGCGGAGTCGGCGGATTCGCCGGCCTGTTCGACGTTTCCTTCCTCACCGGGTACAAGAAGCCCTACCTGGCCACCTCCACCGACGGGGTGGGCACCAAGGTTGCGATCGCGCAGAAGCTGGACATCCACGACACCATCGGCCAGGACCTGGTGGGCATGGTGGTCGATGACATCGTGGTGGTTGGCGCCAAGCCGCTGTTCATGACCGACTACATCGCCACCGGCAAGGTCGTTCCGGAGCGCATCGCGGATATCGTGCGCGGCATCGCCGAAGGCTGCAAGCTGGCCGGCACCGCCCTGGTGGGCGGCGAAACCGCCGAGCACCCGGGCCTGCTGGCCGAGGACGAGTACGATGTGGCCGGTGCCGCCACGGGCGTCATCGAAGCCGATCAGCTGCTCGGCCCGGAGCGGGTGCAGGCCGGGGATGTCGTCATCGGCATGGCCTCCTCGGGCATCCACTCCAACGGCTATTCGCTGGTGCGCCGCGTGATCGCGCACGCCAAGTGGGAGCTGGAGCGCGAGGTCGCCGAATTCGGCCGCACGCTGGGCGAGGAGCTGCTGGTTCCGACCCGCATCTACACCACCGCCTGCCTGGACCTGATCGGCGAGCTGAACGACGGGGAGAACTTCGGGGTGCACGGCTTCAGCCACGTCACCGGCGGCGGCCTGGCGGCCAACCTGGCCCGCGTGCTGCCCAAGGGCCTGATGGCGCGCGTGGACCGCTCCACCTGGTCACTGCCCGCGGTCTTCTCCACCATTGCGGCGCTGGGCAATGTGCCGCAGCCGGATCTTGAGCGCACCCTGAACCTGGGTGTGGGCATGGTCGCGGTGGTCGAGCAGAACGTCGCCGACCGCGCGGTGGCACTGCTGAACAAGGCCGGCATGGGCGCCTGGATCATGGGTTCGGTCGAAAACCTCGAGCCTTCCGCTAGCTCCGCCGGACTGGACTTCGTCCAGGGCGCCAAGGGCGTGGACGGCGGCGCGGTCCTGCTGACCGGCAACTACGCCAAGTAGCATTCGAAGCATCCCGCAAAAGGGGGCGAAACGGCACCAGCACGGTGCCGTTTCGCCCCCTTTTTTGCCCGCTTATCCACAGCTTGCCCGCCGCCTGCCGACACCGGCCCATCGTGGTGCATGCTGGGGCACATGAGTACGCATGCAGCCACCGCCCAGGCGCTGGACCTGCTGGCGAAAGGCGTCAGCCAGGTCGAGCGGGCCACGCGCGCGCTGGCCGGGATCGACCTCGCACCGGGCCACGCCGCGTACTTCGCCTGGCTGACCGAGCGCTGCGCGGCCGAGCTTGCCCGCAGCCAGATTCATGCGGCCGACGCGCTGCGCTCCAGCGGCGCGCATCAACTAGACGAGCGGTCCCTGCAAGCTGTTGCCGAGGCCGGCCCGGCCCCCACCCTCGAAACCCTTGAGCAGCTTTCCGGCCAGCGGGCCAGCGGGCGCGCTCACTTCACGGACTGCACCTCGATGTACACCTCATGGCTCCAGGTGCCGGTCTCCGCTGCCAACTACCGGCTCGCCCAGGCGGACGCGCTGATCGCGCGGGTCACCGAGGACGGGGTACGCCATGGTCCGGCCTACCCACGGCTGTCCGCCGAATTCAGCGGACGGGAAACCGATCCCCGCCTAGTGGCCCAGGCCGCCAGCAAACTCCGCGGCGTGCACAAGGACCTGCCCTCCGCCGCGCAACGCGACCAGCTCGAAGGGCAGGCGGCCACCCTGCTTCGCCAAGAGCCAGCTACCGCCCTGACGCACCTGGGCACGCTGGTCCAAGAGCAGGTCGGCACGCAGCGCCCGCCCCAGGCGCTCGTCGCCGAAGCCGGGATATTCCGCAAGGGCATGCGCAACGGCCTGGTGATCTATCAGCTCAAGGTGCTGCCCCATGAGGCGGAACTCATCGAATCCCTCCGCACGCAGATCGACAATCCGGCGACCATCGCCGGCAACCGGCAACAACTCGCGCAGCTGACCGCGCGGACCTACGCGCAGGCAGGCGGCGGCGCGTCGTCCAATTCCGCTCCCGAGCCCGGGGCGGTGCCCGCGCCACCCCCAGCAACCACGCCGTGGGACGATCCGGAAACCATGCCCCGCTGGGCGCAAGACGGTGCCCCCGAAGAGCAAGGGTCCCCGGCGGAGAATTCCGGCGACCAGTCCGCTGCCCACGCAGGGCCAGGAAACGCGGAATCCGAGGCTCCGGCTCCCGCGGATCATGCCGCGGCGCCGGCAGCCCTGCCCGGTGATTCCTTCTACCCACAGACCTTCGAAGACCTCACCCCGGCGATGCGGCACCTGACCGCACTGCTCAGCGCGCTTCGCTCCACCGGCGCCACGGGAAAGAAAACCACCGGCATCGTCACCCCGCAGGTCGTCGTGCATCTGGACTTCGCCAAAATGATCGCGGGCGACAAGAGCTACGCGATCACCGAAAACGGCATTCCGCTCTCCGATGCCGAGGCCCGCACGCAGATGTGCAATGCGGGGATCCTCCCGGTGGTTTTTAATGGCAAAGGACAGATACTCGATGTCGGCCGGTCCGAACGGCTCTTCCCGCCGCATATGAAACGAGCCCTGATTGCCCGCGACCGTGGCTGCCTGTATCCGGGATGCACCATGCCCGCGGGGCGCTGCGAAGCGGACCACCTCCTGCCGTGGGAGGAGGGCGGCGAGACGAGTGTTGAAAACGGGGCGATGTTCTGCCCCCGGCACCACCACGCGCGCCATGCCGGGCTCTTCAAAGTCATCATCCGCAAAGACCGGCCTCCCGCGGTGCTTTTGCCCCGGTCGCTGGACCCGCCGCAACTCCCCCGCCGGAATACCTACTGGCTCTCGCCCGCGGAGGTTCTCGATTCCCACCCCGGCTAGCCCTGGAGCGATGGTCCTACACCTCGCTCAAGCCACGGCACTAGTCCGGGGTGCCTCAGCTCGATTCCTCTAGAATCGGTACGACGGCGCCTACCGAAATGGAGCGTGGGATGCACGAACAGCACCCGGAGCCCGGATTGGCTCGGGCCAGCAAACGGCTGGTTCCGCTGTTCGCCATCTATCTGGTCTTGCTTGGTTGGATGGTGCTGTGGAAGCTGGAGATTCCGTTCGTCGGTTCCGGATCGCTGCGGCTCATTAAGCTCGTGCCGTTCGTCGCTTGGGCCGAGTCCGGCTCCAGTGCACCAGTCGAAGTTGGACTGAACCTTGTCCTGTTTATGCCCTTCGGCCTCTATCTGGGCCTCTTGGCTCGCGCTTGGCATTGGCTGCACGCAGTTGGCTTGATGGCCGGGGTCAGCCTGGCCTTCGAGATCATCCAGTACGTTCTCGCGCTGGGGAGTTCCGATGCCACCGATGTCATTGTCAATACCCTCGGTGGCCTGACCGGATACGTCCTCGCTGCACGACTGGCAAGGAGCGCACGACCGCGTATTTGGTGGAAGATATCGGTCCTCTGCACGGTTCTCACCGTGATTCTGGTGCTGCTCACTGCCCTCTTCATCCTGTCCCCTGTGCGTTATGCACCGTTGGGCGCGTAGCCAGGATCATCGACGACGAGTACGGATTATCCCCAGCCGCGAATTTTGCCTTCGGTGGCTAATCGAGCTGTCGCATCGCATGAGACAGCGGCACCCGCCAACGCCACGTGGCTTTCTCCTCGCCGCGCACGTGGCCATTGGTTACCAAGGCGACCGGTAATCCGCGTTTGACGAAGTTCAGCAGGATCTTGTACCCGCTCATCACCGCCAGCGATGAGCCGAGCACCAACAACCCGGTAGAAGCCTCCTCGAGCTGTGCCATCTGCTGCTTGCGCTCCACCGGCACGCTCTCGCCGAAGTACACCACATCGGGTTTCAACGCCAAGGAGCCGCAATTTTCACACCTAGCCATGATGAACCGGTCGACCCAATACTGCGGCAGTTCCACATCGCCATCCGGGTTGATCGCGCTGGGGTCGATTTCAACGGATTCGATGTAGCCGACATTGAGCTCCTGCAGGCGGATGTCGAAGTGTTGGCGGTCCTCGCTCTGGCCGCAGTCCAGGCAACGCACAATCGAAAGGTCGCCATGCACCGGGATCACCGTTTTTGATCCGGCCCGATGGTGCAGCCCGTCAACGTTTTGCGTAATGATTCCACTGATCCGGCCGGTATCTTCCCAGCCCACCAGCCGGCGGTGAATTCCATTCGGTTCGGCTTGGAACATGTGGCGCCAGCCCACGAACCCGCGGGCCCAATAGCGGTGGCGTGCCTCAGGACGGTATTTGAATTCCTGATAGGTCATCGGACGGTGGCGCTGCAGCGAGCCGTTTGGTCCCCGGTAGTCGGGGATCCCGGAGTCGGTGGAAACTCCGGCACCCGTCACCACCAGCACATTGCCTCGGTCGAGCATTGCCTGCACGCCGGCTCTGGCGTCTTCTTCCGGGGAAGGATCCGCTTGCTGCTCCACGATGCGTTGCATGGACCGGATGGCCGAGTGGTGGGCCATTTGGATGGAAAGCTCTTCGGGGGTGCTCACGTTCTGACCTTTCGGAGCATTCGGGGACGACAAAGGCCGCAACGACCTTGAAGCTAATTTAGCTTAGTCGCTGCGGCATGTCGCAAAAATGTACTGAAGAGCTGCACAACTTCATATGAAGGCAGGCACCCGAGCCAATGACTCTCGGTTGAGTAGCTGAGGATTAGTCAGCGTCGTCGTCTCCGGAGTACTTCTTAGTCAGCTCGTCGTAATCAGACTCTTCGTCGTCATGCGATGAATTATCAGGCTCCAGATTCTGGGCATGATAATCGGACCGGACACCAAGCTCACGCTCTAGTGCCGTAAGGTCAGTCGAGGGCGAGTAGTACTTAATATCTCGCGCTTGACGCTGTGCTTTAGCCTTTTGACGGCCGCGCCCCATGGCGTGACCCCCTCTTTTCAGTAGAGTCGGGAGGTGGTCCACCTAACAGGTGAAGGCCCCCGAATATGTGATCAGTTCTTTCGTAATTAAAGGTTAACACGATTCGACGGCGAGCGCTGAACGCAACACGTGTCAGACCCGTTAGACTGTCGATTAGTCCAACGACTATTTAGTGAGCTTGCTCCCTTTCAAACCAAGGCGAACCTTCAAGGAGCACTACAGGTGGTGGAAAAAGATCTACCCGAGCCGCAAGCGGCATTACCGCCATTGCAGCCCGAACCGGAGAAGCCCAAACGGCAAATCGGCCAGTGGGTTTTACTCGTCATCGCCGTTTTAGCCCTAAGCGCTGCGGTGGTATTCGTTGTACTTCGCTTTATTACGCCAGCTACGCCAGAGGCGAACAATGTGGAGCGGAATCCGAGCCCCGGCCTGGATGGAATTATCGCCGCGTCCATTCCACCGGAACAACTCATCCTCGGCGACTGCCTTCGCGGCTTCGAGTCTCCGCTTGCAGTGCAGACCGTAGTGACCTGTGATTCTGCACATAATGCTCAGCTCATCGGTTCCTTCGAGCTAGTCGGCGAAGAATACCCGGGCTCTAACGAGTTGCTGACCGAGTCCGAGTCGCTGTGCAAGTCGGTTTCCTTGGACCCCAGCGCCGGCCTCGATTCAACTTGGACGTATCACTTCTCCCGTCCGTCGGAAAGCACCTGGACGCAAGGAGACCGCCAGGTCTCCTGCTTCCTGAGCCTCTCCGAAGGCAATGTGCGCAACTCGCTGCTTCCAGAGAACGAAGAAAGCTAAGCCCCGCAGATTTTCAATAGCCGTGGCCGGTGGTTTACACCCGCCACCAATATATACGAATCCCTGGCAATAAGGTTGCGGCGCCACACCCCGAGCGACCCTGAGCCGGTCGCCCTCCGGATCGAGACCGACCTTGACGGTATCCCCATCCTGGATGCTTCCACCGAGAATCTCCCGCGCTAGCCGGTCACCGATTTCTCGCTGGACCAGCCGGCGCAGCGGACGGGCGCCGTAGGCCGGATCATAGCCAGTCAAGGCCAACCACTCTCCGGCGGATTCGTCCACATCGAGGCTGAGCCGGCGTTCGGACAGCCTTTCGGCCAGCAGGTCGATTTGCAGCTTCACGATATTGCCAAGCTGCTCGATGCTCAACGGATCGAAGATGATGACCTCGTCCAAACGGTTCAAGAACTCCGGCTTGAAGGACGCGTTGACCACGTTCATCACCGCAGACTTCTTGTCTTTGTCCTCCATGGTTGGATCCACCAGGAACTGGGAACCCAAATTTGAGGTCAGGATCAAGATCGTGTTCCTGAAATCCACGGTGCGTCCCTGCCCGTCGGTCAAGCGGCCGTCGTCCAGCACCTGCAGCAGGATGTCGAACACCTCCGGGTGCGCCTTCTCCACCTCGTCGAGCAGGATGACCGAGTATGGTCGACGGCGCACCGCTTCGGTGAGCTGCCCGCCCTCTTCGTATCCCACATATCCTGGAGGCGCTCCGACGAGTCGGGCGACCGAGTGCTTCTCGGAGTACTCGGACATGTCAATCCGCACCATGGCCCGTGGGTCGTCAAAGAGGAAATCGGCCAGCGACTTGGCCAGCTCGGTCTTGCCCACACCGGTAGGCCCAAGGAACAAGAAGGACCCGGTGGGGCGGTCCGGATCGGCAATCCCGGCACGTGTGCGGCGCACCGCGTCGGAGACCGCCGCAACCGCTTGCTGCTGGCCGATCAGCCGCTGTCCGATGCGCTCTTCCATCTGCAGCAGCTTCTGGCTTTCGCCCTGCAGCATCCGCCCAGCGGGGATGCCGGTCCAGGCCGAGATGACCTCGGCAATATCGTCCGCCGTGACTTCGTCAGCCACCATGGTGTGTTCCGCGGTGTTGCCGGCTTCGGCTTCGGCCGCTGCCTCAAGTTCGCCTTGCAGCGTCGGAATCTCCCCGTACAGCAGGCGCGAGGCGTTCTCCAGGTCCCCCTCACGCTGGAACTTTTCGGCCTGCGAGCGCAGGTCGTCCAGTTTCACCTTCAGGTCGCCGACGCGGTTCAGCCCAGCCTTCTCCGCGTCCCACTGAGCGTTGAGCGCGTCCAGCTTTTCCTGCTTGTCCGCCATGTCGAAGCGCAGTGCTTCCAGCCGTTCGATCGAGGCAGGGTCGCTCTCTCCGGAGAGCGCCAGCTCCTCCATGGTCAGCCTGTCGACTTCGCGGCGCAGCTCATCAATCTCTTCCGGTGCGGAATCGATCTCCATGCGCAGCCGGCTCGCGGCCTCGTCAACCAGGTCGATGGCCTTATCCGGCAGTTGCCGCCCGGAGATATAGCGGTTGGACAGCGTGGAGGCGGCGACCAACGCCGAGTCGGCGATGGAAACCTTGTGGTGCGCCTCGTAGCGCTCCTTCAGGCCGCGCAGGATCGCGATGGTGTCGTCCACGCTTGGCTCCCCCACGTAGACCTGGGCGAAGCGGCGCTCCAGGGCCGGGTCTTTCTCGATATTCTCGCGGTACTCATCCAGCGTGGTCGCGCCGATGAGCCGCAGCTCGCCACGGGCGAGCATCGGCTTGAGCATATTTCCGGCGTCCATGGCGCCTTCGGAGGCCCCGGCGCCGACCACCGTGTGGATTTCATCGATAAATGTGACGATCTGCCCGGCGGAGGACCTGATCTCTTCGAGTACCGACTTCAGCCGTTCTTCGAACTCGCCGCGGTATTTGGCGCCAGCGATCATGGACCCGAGGTCCAGGGAGATCAGCGTCTTGCCGCGAAGGGACTCCGGTACGTCACCGGCGATCATGCGCTGGGCGAGTCCTTCGACGACGGCGGTCTTGCCTACGCCGGGTTCACCGATCAGCACGGGGTTGTTTTTTGTGCGCCGCGAAAGCACCTGAACGACGCGTCGGATTTCCTTGTCGCGGCCGATGACCGGATCCAGTTTGCCCGCGCGTGCCAGCGCCGTCATATCGGTGCCGAACTTTTCCAGCGCTTGGAAGGTGTCTTCCGGGTTCGGATTGTCGACCTTGCGGTCCCCGCGGATGGTTGGCAGGGTTCCTACCAGCAGCTCGCGGGTGGCTCCGGCATTGCGCAGGGCTTCGCCGGCCTTGGTCTGGTCGGAGGCCAGCGCGATGAGCAGATGTTCGGTGGAGACATAGGTGTCCCCCATATTGTTCGCGATCTCCTGGGCGGTGCTGACCGCTTGGAGCAGCTGACGCGAAAATTGCGCTTGGGCCACCGAGGATCCGGAGTTGGCCGGCAGTGCATTGATGGCGCTGCTTGCCTCGACGGAGAGGGCGTCAACGTCCAGTCCTGCGGTTTTCAGCAGCGCCACGGCGACCGAGTCCCGTTGATCCAGCAGAGCCTTCAACAGGTGAGCCGGTTCGATCTGCGGATTGCCCGCGGTCGACGCATTCATCCCGGAAGCAGATAGTGCCTCTTGGCTTTTGGTAGTGAGCTTGGTGTCCACGCGCATCCTTTCTCTCTGAGGGTGAACCCATAAACTTGAGTGTACTTAACTCAACTCTACTCTTCATATCGATATTCCGCGGTTGCGAAATATTTTTCGAGAAATTCGCGTCGCGACGCAAATAGCTTGCCTCGAGGTATCGCCGGCAGCCCAGGCACGGGCAGACGGTGCGCGGCCCACCCCCAGCTCCGGTACACGCATCGGAGCACAATGCACTCCATGATTGTTCGGCCCCAGCACCGCGGCCTGGCGCGTGCCCCGCGAAAGCAGCCTCGCACGGCAACGGGCTGAGCCGCAGATTTTTAGCTCATGGCTCGTGGGCCGATGGGCAACCGATGCGGTTCAGCCGAGGCGAGCGCGCGACTCCGCGATACTGCACCTAGCCGGTCGGCACGTCACGCCGGCGGAATCCGGCGAAGCCAAGCGCGAACAAGAGGACGGCGACCCCCGCCAGCCCGAGCATGTGCCCGAGCTCCGGTTGCTCGGTGAACGCGGCCGGCAGCCAGTAGAAGGGCGAGATTCCGTGCACCCAGTCCGGCAGGTCCCGCAGTAGCCCGCCGAACATGCCGATCACGAAAGTGTAGATTAGCAGCACCCACCCGGCGCCCGACGCCCGCGGGATCCACGCATACAGGACCGTGGCGAATCCCAGATAGCTGGCCAGGGCCACAAGGTAGGGCCACAGCACCCCGGTATAGTCAGCGAACGTCTGTTCCGCGTAGCCAACGGATGCCGCGCCTAGCCACATGGCCCAGATGCTGACCGCGGCAAGCATGCCGGTACCCAGTGCCGCGACCAGCAGTTGGGCGCCGAACCAGCGATGCCGGGATATCGGCTTGGCCAGCGCGATTTCGGCACGGCCGGCGCCTTCCTCCACCTTGGCCCGCTGCCCCATCACGACGGCGTATGCGGCGCAACACAGCATGGCGAACATGATCATCACCCCGAGGAAGGCCGTGGTGAACTGGCTCGGATCCGCACCGAACACCGCGGCGAAGACCGGATTGCTCTCCGGGATTTCGGCGATCATGGAGGTGATGTCCGGCAGCAGGGTGCCCGAGGCGAACCACATGAGGCCCAACCCTATGGCGCTCCAGCTGAACGCGGTGCGCTGCTGGAGCCAGGCGAGGGTGGCCGGCCCGCGCAGCACCGCCCGGGCATCGGACCGGCCCGCGCGAACCGCAATCAGGCCCCCGCCGAAGTCGCGGCGTGATCCGAGGAAGGCGCCGACGAGGAGGAACACGAAGATGGCGACGAGGCACAGCGCGGCCGGCCACCACCGCACGTCGACGAAGGGCCGCATCTGCTGCGGCCAGGCGATCGGGGAGAACCACGACAACGCGCTGCCGTGCCGCTGCTGGATATCGCCCGCGGCGCGGAGCATGAAGGCAAGACCGAACGCCGCGAGGCTGATGCCCACCGCGCCCCGGCCGTGCTCGGTCACCTGCGCGGCCACCAAGGCGATCGCGCCGAACACCATGGCGCTCAGCCCGCTCCCGGCGGTCAGTGCGAACGAGTCGGCCAGAGCCAGTTCCGCCCCGCCCACGCCGGAGAGGACGAGCGCAGAGGCGAGCGCAATGACGGCGTTGACGGCGCACAGGGTGATTGCCGCCGCGACCGCGGGCGCGTGCCGCCCGACCGTCCGGGCGAGCACCAGCTCCGAGCGTCCGCTCTCCTCCTCGCCACGCGTGTGCCGCACGATGTGCAGGATGCTCATGATCGCGAGCCCCATGACCATCCAGGTGATGCCCTCGTTGGCGATGGCGACGCCCACCGTGTAGTTCTCGATGCCGTACCCCGGTCCGCCCATGGCGATGCCGCTCGGGGTCTGCATGATCAGCGCGCGCCCGGCTCGCGCCTGATCGCCCAAGGCGCCAAGCGCCACCACGAAGTACGCGTAGAAGAATACGATCGACGCCGTCCATACGCTCAGCCGCACGCGGTCCCGGCGCAGCATGAACCGCACCAGCGCTCCGGTTCCGGCCAAGGCCGATCCGCGGGCCGAACGCTCCGGCGCAGCGGCCGTTGCGGAGGCGAGGTGGGCATTCATCGCGCACCCGCGCCCTTGGCGCCCTCCGGCGATCCGCCCACCGCTGCGGTGCCAGGGTCGAGCACGTCGCCGTAGTGGCGCATGAACAGGTCCTCCAGCGACGGCGGGGTGGCGCTGAGGCTGCGCACCTCGAGCGCGGTGAGCGCCGTCAGCACGGCGCCGATCTGCGCGTTGTCGGCATCGAAGGTGACCCGGGTGGCGCCGGCGAAGGCCGTGGCGGCCAGGTCATGGACCCCGGGCAGCGCGGCGAGCGCCGACGGGTCCGCGCCGACCACCGCGCTCACGCTGGTGCGCGTGAGGTGCCGCAGCTCCTCCAGCGTGCCGGACTCGACGTCCTTCCCGTTGCGGATGATCGTGACGGTGTCGCAGACCTTCTCGACCTCGGAGAGGATGTGGCTGCTGAGCAGCACGGATTTGCCCGCGGCTCCGGCCTCGCGGACGTACCCGGTGAACACGGACTCCATCAGCGGGTCCAGCCCGGAGGTCGGCTCGTCGAGCACGTACAGCTCCGCGTCGGCCAGGAAGGCCGCAACCAAAGCGACCTTCTGCCGGTTGCCTTTGGAATAGGTGCGCGTCTTCTTGCGCGGGTCCAGTTCGAAGCGCTCCAGCAGCTCGGTCTTGCGGGCTTTGAGCCGGCGCTTGTCGGCGCGGCCACCGAGCCGGGCGAGGTAGTCGATGCACTCGCCTCCGGTCAGGTTGGGCCACAGGCTGACGTCTCCGGGCACGTAGGCGATGCGCTGGTGCAGCTTGACGGCGTCGCGCCACACCTCGCCGCCGAACAGTCGGGCGGAGCCCGCGTCGGCCCGCAGCAGCCCGAGCAGAACGCGCAGGGTGGTGGATTTGCCGGCCCCATTGGGCCCCAGGAAACCACGGATCTCCCCGGGCTGCACACTCAGGCTCAGCCCGTCCAGGGCCCGCACCCTGCCGAAGGACTTGGACAGTTCGTGGATCTCGATAGCTGGTGTCGTGCTCATGGCTCACTCACTTTCACATGCCTGTCGCAGTTGTTGCTACTCAGCGCGCCCGGGCCCGGTGCCACCGGCGGCCCAGGGCGCAACGCGGACGCTGCCGGCTCCCGCTAGGGCGGGGTGGACATGTAGCTGAGGCAGTCCTCCAACGCACGACGGGAGGTGAGATAGCCCTCGGTGAACAATTCCAGCATCGGCAGGTAGCTGCTGCTCAGGTAGCCGCGGACGATCGATGCGAGGTCGGATGGGTCCGCCGGTGGCTTGAGCGTCACCTCCAGCAGCAGCGCGCCGAGCGCGGAAAGCGTGAGGTAGCGCGCCCGCGCCGCTTCGTCCCGGCTGGGCACGATCACCCCCGCGGCGACGCCCTCGCGGCTGTAGCCCACCGCGTCGTCGACCATATGGTCGATGAACTCCCGGGCCAGCGGGCCGCCGTCCTGCATGGACCGCAGAACGTACCCGAGGACCGCCGCATTCTCCTCGGCGGCCGCGAACATGTGCATGAGGCTCTGGCCCGCGGCGGCCTCGGCGACGTGCTCGCGCTTGAGCCGGCGAATCGTGGCCAGCATGTTCTCATCGCAGGCGTCGCGGAGCTTGGCCTTCGAGCCGAAGTGGTGCATCACCAGGCCGGCGCTCACCCCGGCGTCGGAGGCGATGGCCCGCACCGAGGCGCCGAAGCCCTCTACCGCGAACCGGTAGGCCGCCGCATCGCGGATCCTGGCGCGCGCGGTCAGGTCGCTGCTACCCGGCGACGACGCGGACGACGTGCTTCCCGCAGGGTCTTGCCCACCCTTAGCTGAACGCATGTTCAAGATTCTAGTCCTGTGTTCAGCCCCGTGTACAGGTCCTGCTGGTCTTCGGCTCGCGGGGATGCCGAAGGGCCTGCGCGCGATCTTTGGCGTGGCTCGGTCTGCGGATGGCGAGGCCGTGCTCAGGCAAGGCGGGGCCTATCCACGTTGCCATTCCGCCAAGGTATCGCAGGCCACGGTCTTGACCTGGCTAGCAAAACTGGCACAGTATGTCGCATGACCAATCCAGATGCCCCAAATCACTACCGCCAAGACCCAGCCGAGCTGGTGGACGTGTTCATTGGGCAGCATCGCCAGATGCTGCTCGGATATCTCGATGGGCTGACCGAGTCCGAGGCAAGGACACATTTGGTTGCCTCGAAGACCACGCTGCTCGGGTTGCTGAAGCATGCGGTGTTTGTTGAACGGGTCTGGTTTGGCGAGGCAGCCACCGGGGCCTCGCGCGCTGAACTCGGTATTCCGCAGTCCCCGGATGAATCATTTGACCTGGCGCCAGGGGACACTATCGCCTCGGTAAGCCGGGCTTATCGACAAGCGGTAGCCCGCTCTCGCCAGATCCGCCAAGGCCTGGCGGATGATGCGGTGCTTTCCGGAAATCGGCGTGGTCCGCTCTCGCTCGCCTGGATACAGCTGCACCTGCTGCGCGAGCTCGCCCAACACTGCGGGCATGCGGAAATCCTTCGCGAACAGCTGCTCGGCGCACGCACCGAAAGTTGCAGAAGTCTCGTGAAGGCAGCAAGGCCGACTCCCTGAATAATGGGAATCGGCCTTGATATTGCTCTTGGATTTTAGCGGCGGACGTTGCCGATGAAGTAGTCGGAAGGAACGATTTCCTTGCCCAGCGGCATCAAGGATACCGGGATCATCTTCAGGTTGGCGATGCCCAGTGGGATGCCGATAATTGATACGAACATCGGGATCGCGGTGAGCACATGGCTGATGGCAATCCAGATACCGGCGAAGATCAACCAGATGACGTTGCCCAACGTCGAAAACGCGCCGACCGGCCCGCGGTCAACGACCGTGCGCCCAAATGGCCACAGCGCGTAACCGGCAATTCTGAATGACGCGATGCCGAAAGGAATCGTGACGATCAACAGGCAGCAGATGATACCGGCTAGGACATAGCCCAACGCCAGCCAAAGTCCTCCAAAAACAAGCCAAATGATGTTCAATAAACCGCGCACTAGATCTGTCATACTTCTAGGATGCCTGTTCGAGGCGGCTATTCGCCATAGGGGAACACCCGGAACGCCCCCTAGTATTTCTCGATGCCCGCTTCGCGGGTGTGCAACGCCCTATAAATTCCAAGTTTGTGCCGGCCGGTACTCGGCTAGGATTAATAATCATGAGCGAACGTAGCGAAGAGCAGCCTGCAGTCACCGGCAAGGCGGCCAAAGACCCATCTTATTTCCGTGCCGAACCGGTCTCTTTCGTACGCAGAGGCAATCGGCTGCAAGGACGCCGCGCAGCTGCTTGGGACCGCAACGCCGATCGCTACGTGATCGAGCCGCCGCGTAAAATTGCAGATACTTCGGTGGCAGACGACTTCCGCTTGGATCCCGAGCAGGCATTCGGACGCGTCGCCCCGCTGATCGTAGAAATCGGCACGGGCTTGGGCGAATGCATCGCCAATGCCGCCAAGGATGACCCCGAGCGCAATTACCTGGCCGTCGAGGTGTACCTTCCGGGATTGGCCCAGCTGATGCTGAAGGTTGAATCATTCGAGTTGGAAAACGTTCGCGCGGTGCAGGCCAACGCGCCAGAAGTACTCGAGGTCATGCTCGAAGAGAATAGCGCCGATGAGCTCTGGATCTTCTTCTCGGACCCTTGGCACAAGCCGCGTCATCACAAGCGCCGCCTCATTACCTCCTCATTCCTGGACAAGGTCGCGCGCGTGCTGAAACCCGGCGGGACACTGCGCTTGGCCACCGACTGGTCGAACTATGCCGAGCAAATGCGCGAGGTGCTGGAAGCTCACCAGGCTTTCGAAAACCAGTACCCCGGCAACGCTGCCGGGGAGGAAAGCAACCTGACCAAGGTGCGCCGGAACGGCATGGAGGGCTTCGACCCTGAACCGGAATTTGTCGATGACCGAGGTGGCTGGGCACCACGATTTGAGCGTCGCATCCTCACCAGCTTCGAAGGCAAGGCCTTGAAAGCGGGACGTTTGGTCTTCGACTTGGCCTTCACCCGAGCCGCCAAGTAGGTCTTAGTTTCGCAGGGCCATGATTGCAATAGACTTGCAGCCATGGCCCTTAGCGCATCCCCCACCCTAGAATTCGCCGGTGTCCGGCTCGAACAGCTCGACCCGAAGCATGCGGCAGATCTCAGCGCTCTGGTGGCCCGCGACGGGCTGGACCAGGCCTGGTTCGCTAAGACCCCTTCGGCGCAAGCCATGTACTCCGAGATTGAGCGGCGGCTGGCCCTGCAGGGCGAAGGCAAGATGGCCCCGTTCGCAATTCTCGATCTGCAAAGCAACAAAGCAGTGGGCGCGACGACCTACCTCAACATCGATGCGGTCAATCGTCGGGTGGAAATCGGTTCAACCTTCCTGGGACTTGCCCACCAAGGCACGGGCATCAATGCCGCCGCGAAGTACCTATTGCTTCAGCGCGCCTTCGAAGAGCTCGACTGCATCGCCGTGGCTTTCTGCACGCATTGGCATAACCGGCAGTCCCGGGAAGCTATCGCCCGGCTAGGCGCCAAGCAAGATGGGGTGTTGCGCAATCACATGTATGACGCTCGCACCGGCACCTTGCGAGATACCGTGGTTTTCTCGATTTTGCCGCACGAATGGCCCAGCGTGAAGCAGGGGCTCTTGGCGCGTTTAGCCAAGCACGACCGCATCTAGGCTCCCGCAGTCCTTAGCTGAGCAGGGATTTCGCCGCGTCTTCGCGCAGTTGCACCTTGCGAATCTTGCCGGTGACCGTAATCGGGAACTCATCGAGGATCATCACATAGGCCGGGATCTTGTAGTGCGCCAATTGCCCTTCGGCGAAGTTCTTGATGTCTTGGACCCCAAGGGGCGTTTTGCCAGCCTTCATCTTGATGCAGGCACAGATCTCTTCTCCATATTTTTCATTTGGCACGCCCACCACGGAGACATCTTCTATATCGGGATGCCCGAATAGGAACTCCTCGATCTCCCGCGGGTAGATGTTCTCTCCCCCGCGGATCACCATGTCCTTGATTCGCCCGACGATGGTGCAGTAGCCGTCCTCGCGCATCACCGCGAGGTCTCCGCTATGCAGCCAGTTCTCCGAGTCGATGGCTTCTTCGGTTTTCGCCGCGTCGTTCCAGTAGCCGAGCATTACCGAGTAGCCTCGGGTGCAGTACTCGCCGGGTTGCCCGCGCTCCACCGTCTCGCCGGTTGCCGGGTCCACGATCTTGACCTCAAGGTGCGGATGCACCCTGCCGATGGTTTCCGTGCGAGCCGCCAAATCGTCATCGGCACGCGTCTGGCAGGAGACCGGACTGGTTTCGGTCATCCCATAGGCGATGGAAATCTCGGTCATGTTCATCTCCTCGAGGCAGCGGCGCATCACCTCGACAGGACATACCGAACCTGCCATGATTCCGGTACGCAAGGTGCTCAGGTCATGGGTGCCGAAGCTGGGATGATTCTGCATGGCGATAAACATGGTGGGCACCCCATAAATCCCCGTGCATTTTTCCTCGGCGATGACTCGCAAGGTGGTTTCGGCATCGAAGCTCGGGGCGGGAATCACCATAGTGGTACCGTGCGCGGTGCATCCGAGATTACCCATCACCATGCCAAAGCAGTGATAAAACGGCACCGGGATGCAGAGCCGATCTTCCGGTCCAAGCCGAATGGTCTGGGTGACGAAGAACCCGTTGTTCAAGATATTTCGATGGCTGAGCGTTGCGCCTTTCGGATATCCGGTGGTCCCCGAGGTGTATTGAATATTAATCGCTTGATCCGGGGCCGTCTGCGCCAGGCGTTGCGCGACCTGCCCCGCTTCCACGCCCTGTCCGCCGTGGATTAGTTCGGTCCAGTCCTCGGTGTCGAGGTAAACCACCCGCTCAAGGGTTGGGGTGTCCACCGCGCAGCGTTCGACCATGTCTCGATAGTTGCTTGTCTTGAAGCGGGACATGGTGATCAGCATTCGCAGGCCACTGTGATTGACCGCGTAGGAGTATTCGTGGCTGCGATATGTCGGATTGACGTTCACCAGGATCACGCCGATTTTTGCGGTGGCATATTGCGTGAGCGTCCACTCGGCGCAGTTCGGCGCCCAAATGCCCAGCCGGTCGCCTTGCTGAAGGCCCGCCGCGAGCAGACCGCGTGCGAGGTCGTTGACCGCCTGGTCTAGCTCATTCCATGACCATCTTCTTCCGCTGGCGACCTCCACGAGCGCTTCACGTTCACCGTACTTGGCGACGGTACGCTCTAAATTTGCGCCGATGGTTTCGTCGAGAAGCTGTGCACCTGTTTCGCCCTGGGCATATGATTTCATGCGCGCACCGGCAAACCGGGGGTCGCGGAAACCGAAGGTGCCGGCTGAAAGTGCGCCGTTGCTGAAAGATGTTCCTGCACGAAGCTCTCCGTTCTCAAAACAGTCCTGCTGCACTATTTTCTGGTCCGGAACGGTGCTCCGGTGTGCAACTGCGCGATTCACGAAAGGTGAGGTGGATCACGTTATTCTGAGACTAATCCGGATGCTGGCAAATGGCCAGTTGAAATCGGTGAGAGGCGCCGTCGAGGGTGCGAGAGGTACGCGGAGCGCGGGACTAGCGGCCGATGGCGCGGCGGGTGGTAAATAGGGTGACGCTTGGCTCGCGGCGTGCCGGGCGCATGCCACGGGCCATGGACACCACATCTCCGGCGGCCGTACCCGCGGCGAAGACCCGGGTTTGGCCTTGCTGGACCGCGTGCAGCTCATCGCGCAGTTCGGCCACTTGGCCCTGGAGGTGGGCTACCTGGTTTTGCAGCTCGATGATGCGTTTAATGCCTTCGAGCGAAACGCCTTCCTTGCTCAGCAGCTGCACCTGGCGCAGCAGCGAAACATCACGTTGAGAGTAGCGACGCTGCTTGCCGGCTTGGCGGCTTGGAGAGACCAATCCGATGCGGTCATATTGCCGCAGCGTCTGCGGATGCATGTCGGCTAGTTGCGCGGCGACTGAAATGACGAATACAGGTCGCAAGAACTCGTGGGCCATGAAATTCAGTCTCCTTACTTCCGCTGCTGGGGATACATCCATTGTCCACCGCGGCGTGGCCCCGAAGGGGGG
>NZ_JBQSYL010000032.1:0-45450 GCF_052379245.1 Glutamicibacter sp. AOP12-B1-11
GAGATAATTGCCGTTGAAGGCTGATGGTGTTGTTCCTCGGATGAGGTGTGAACGCGTTTCCAGAGGCTGCGGGGGCGCCTCGACGGTACGCAAATTTTGGGGGGTGCTTCACCGAGGCGCTGAATTCGCTGGCTCGTGAATGCGGAAAGGTAGGAGAAGCTCAGAGATTGGTTGCCGGATTACGAGGATCGATCCTGGCTCTGGTCGCCTCAAATGCCCAGGCATCCTGCAGTCGCATCTCGTTCTTGGCCGCGGTCAGCAGTGCATCGGTGAGTACCCGGGAGCGGTGCTGTCCGAAGCTCAGCCCTCGGTGGGAAGGCCGTGGATCCGCCGATTCTCCCGCTTGCGAGAATCTTGGAGACAGCCGCTGGGTAAAGATCGAGTGCTCCGTGTGCGGGGCTGAGATCCGAGCCGTTGCGGCGGTGAGACGGTCGGCGATCTCCTGCACAGCGGTGTCTGGCACGTAGAGCACCATCGCGTCGCTGCGCGGATAGGCGAGGGAAGAGGAAAGCGCTTTAGCCTGATAGCCGCCGGCTGACTTTGCTAAGACATCTAGGACGATAGGCCAGAGTTCCAAGGCTTGAGCCGCCGAATCGCAGGTGACATAGATTCGTGCAGTGACCTGCTCCGCATCGATTCCGCTTGCTCCGAGCGCCAAGACGTATCCGGGAGTGGTCCGGGTGCGCCAGCTGGGCGTGCGCACGGCCGCTTCGGATGAGGGATCCAACCGAGACACATCGTGGTGTGGGACAAGTACCTTGACGCCGCCGAGGGTGACTACGTGGTGCTTGAGACCTTGGACATCGACCGTTTGCCTTGCGGGCGATCCGGATTGCTGCCAGATGCTTCGGTGGGGGATATCCGCGATTAATTCGTCCGCGAGATCCTGGTACCCGGTCGTTGGCATATTCTCGATGAGCGGATTTCTGATGTGCAGGTGAGTGTAGGTGGCCGCGCTAAGCTGCGATCTGAGCTCACTTCGACTTCCTGCGCTCAATGAGGTGCTCCCGATACGCGCCGTATTCGCCGCCAAGTCCACCCTGACGTGATCGGCCAATCCTTCAAGTATTCGCTCAAAGCTCGCCCAGCGGGTGAGGGTCGGTGGCATCAGTGTTCACTCCTTCCGAATCCAAGGGCTTGGTAATAGCTGCCAGGACTAAGCAACGCCTTTCGTCCGACGCCGGCTGCGGCTCGTTCGATGCCAGGTAGCCGGGAGACCATTGCAGCTCGGGCAATTGAACGATCGATGAGATGCCAACCCAGATGCGCGGTGGCGCGCACGGGGAGCTGCTCGTCATAGCCGGTTGCGATGCGGGTGTAGCTGCGCCAGAGTTCCTGGATCTGCGGGACCACCATGGCCATGCGTTGCGCCATGACCGCTGTGGCCTGCTCTTCGTCGAAATGTTCCGGGGGCGCCCCGGCATTGCCCCGGCTGGTGACCGTGTCGAGAACCGCGCGGTAGATCCATTCTCCGGCCAGCATGCCGAGATCCCGGGCGGGATCTCCTAGTCCGAATTCCTCCCAGTCGAGCAGGAGTAGCTCGTTCTCCTCAAGATGAAACTGGTCGAGCCGCAGGTCCGCGTGGATTGGGCTGGTTTGATGCTGCAGTTCCCAGTCACGCAGTTCAACGGCTGCATTGATGAGTAGATTATCGGACTGCAACTGCGCCCACAGCGCGATTTCGGCGAGGGTAAAATTCTGGTACTGGGCCTGCGGAACGCCGAGGTGCAGCATTTCAATCGGGGGACTGGAAATGGTGGTGGGCTCCAGACCTGTCGGGGCAGCGGTATGCAAACGTCCAAGGATTTCACCGGCCCGTGACGCGAAATCTGCCGGCACCCGTTCCTCAACCACCATGCTGGCTAGGCTTTCACCGGGGCAGTAGTCAAAGATGAGAAGGCGTTCAATTTCATTCGAGGCGATCAGGCGTGCGCTTGCCGGCGCATGGTGCGGATGCGTGTGGGCGAAGCGTGCGAATTCCAAGGAGCGATTGAACGCTCGCGGCGTCGAAGATTTTTCGGAGAAACGTTTGGCAAAGACCTTGCTGCCATCGGCTAGCGTCAGGACCCAGGTCCCGTTGCGCCCGGCAAAAGCTGCCGGAGAAATACTCCGGACCGAGGCCCGCCCTAGCTGTTCCAATAGCGCATCAGCCAAAAGTGAAGCCTGATGAGCCTCGGGGTTCAAAGATCGAGGATAAAGCGTAGTCGTGCTCATGATGATCTGCTTCCTTCCTGTTCGTACCGGCGACGCCGATACGAACAGGGAATCTCGAAGAGCTGACGGGGTCGCTAGCGGAGGAAATTGGTGACGACGTAGGCAATGGCGACGCCGAGGGCGAGCAAGGCGAGATTACGCAGTTGCTTTCGAATATTCGAGGGCTTCTTGGCGAGATCCTGATGATTGTCGTTGTCAGTCATGGGGTGTCCTTTCGTCATTGACTGTGTGAAGCGGGAGAATCTAGGCGGCATCGTCGGAGCTGAGCGCATCGCGTAGCGAGACTCGCGAACCGGTACGCAGCGCGTTGTTCCGGTAGAGCTTGGTGGCCATCCAGAAAAGCACTGGAATGGACAGCACCGCGATTGCGGCGGAGGTCGCCATCTGCCAGGCATCTACTCCATCGAGTCCGACGCGCATCGGCATGAGGTACGAGGAGAACAGCGGTACGAACGACAGGGCGTGCAACCAGCCGTTCTCAAGATTATTGGGCAGGACATAGAGCGCTAGTACCAGCAGCACCATCTGCAAGACCGACAGCGGCATAACCGCAGAAGCTAAATCTTCTTGGCGGGCCACGGTGGCCGCCAGCGCCGTGTTCAATAGCGCAAAGATGGCATATCCAAGCAAGAACCAGATCAGGAACCACACCAGGATAGGTCCAGCTTCCACGTCGAGTAGCGAGAAGCCTCCCACCACCGAGAACCCGAGCACCCCTGCGCCACCGATGACCAGTAATTGCGTGAGAGTTACCAGGCCGATGCCGATGAGCTTGCCGAGCAGCAACGGCGTGATACCGATTTTGGTCAGCAGGATTTCGACGACTCTCGAAGATTTTTCCTCCACGACCCCGGTGGTCAGGCTTTGAGCCGAATAAACCAGAGAGGTAAGGAGTGCACAGATCATGGCTGTGGCAAAGAGCATTCGAGGATTAAGCGTGAAGGCCTGAAATTGCTCCATGGAGTTCACGAGGAACCAACCGCCGATGCCTGCTGCTGCGGCGACTCCCAGGGCAAGTAATCCGGTGGTAATCAAGATGGTTCGATTGGCCGTCCGGGTGAGGATTTCGCGCCGAATTACCAATCCAGTTTCGCGGAACGTTCCGCTCAGGCCCGGCATGATGTTAAGGCTTAGCGGCTGGGTGGTCATGAGATTCCTCCTGCATTCTGGGCGAGTTGTGCGTTGATGGTCAGTTCGCCACGTCCGGCGGAAATGAAGTCCTGGGACAGCAAGTCGTCCAAGGATCGCTGAATTGCTTCGATGCTGCGCAAGGAACCATGACGTTGCGCCGCCGCCAGTAGCGCCGGCGGCAGGTCCAGATCGGTTCCGGACATGGACACGAACACCGTGCTGTGGTCTTCGGCGGGCAACGTGACTGTGAGCCCTCGGATCATGGCGATCTCTGCTGCGAAGCCGTCGGCATTCGCCGAGAACCTCAGCTGCCATCTGCTTTGGCCGTCATTTTGCAATTCGGCGACACTGCCGCTGGCCTTCACTCGCCCTTGGTCTAGGACGCAAACCTTGTCGCAAAGACGTTCTACCAGGTCAAGCTGGTGGGATGAGAAGAGCACCCCCACACCGCGGGCAGCCTGTTCGCGAAGCAGCGAACCCATCGTGGCCACCGCGGTTGGGTCCAAACCAGAGAACGGTTCATCGAGGACCAGAAGCGCAGGATTGCCGACGAGCGAGACAGCCAACTGGACACGTTGCTGATTGCCCAGCGACAGGTCCTGGATTAAGGTTTTTTCCCGCCCGGTCAAGCCCAGGGAGCCGATAAGATCGTCGGCAACCGCTCTGGCCTGTTTTCCCATATGGCCTTCCAGCAGAGCAAAATGAATAATTTGCTCGCGGACGGGCATTTGCGGGTAGAGTCCGCGTTCTTCTGGCATGTAGCCGATGGCTCGACGATCTGCCGTGGTGATTGGTGATCCATCCCAGGTGATTTCTCCCCGGTCGGCGTTCAGCAATCCGAGGATTAGCCGCATCGTGGTGGTCTTGCCGGCGCCGTTACCGCCAATGAACCCGACGATCTCGCCGCGTTGAACCGAAAGGTCCATATCGTGCAGAACCGTGCGGTTGCCGAAGCTGCGGACGATGCCGGTGAGCTGCAGTCCGTTCATGAGGTGCTCCTCGTGTTGGTTTCGTTATCGATACCGACTCTATGGAGCGAAGAACGAGCTGACCCTGTACTTGAGTACAGTTCTGCATTGTTCTAAAGGCCAATATTCCTTCCTGAGCGGGAATTGATCAGCACTCCTGGCAGATTAGTTGAGCGTATATTCGCAGACTATCGATTCGCTTCCCACTGTTCGAAGTGTGGGTATTCGGCCTGCCGCCATTTAATCCAGCTGAATCATATAGAGCGGAATTATTGGTCTTTTGTATATGTGCCGCATGCGCGGACCGGTGAAAAGTTGTTGGTGGCACAAAGCTGCCGGGCACGTCATCATCTAGATCGCGAAAACTGGAGAAACTCATGGTCAAGTTGCTTACCGCTGGAACCGTTGCACTCAACACCACACTTATTTCCTTGGCCGACGCGGCATTCAGCGGAGCATTGCTATGCCAGTACTTCGGATTCTCTTGCTAGCTCAGGTTGCGAATTCCACGCTGAGTAAAGGTATAAACGTTGCTCATGACTCAGTGGGCCATGGGATTCAGCAGCTGCCGATAGCCCCATGACGCGTTTTCGCGCAAATGCAGAATAAGGTGCTACAAGCCGCGCTGAGTCCATTGGCTCCTGCTCGCTGACCCTTGCGGCGCCGACATGGGACGCGGACAGCGGGATCCGGCATTAAGGACTTGCAGAAGGTTAAACGAAAAAGTCTCGGGACATCAAATCAACGATGTCCCGAGACTTTTACTTTTTTGGTGCGCCCAGAGGGATTCGAACCCCCGGCCTCCTGTTCCGTAGACAGGCGCTCTATCCAGCTGAGCTATGGGCGCATATTTAGTTTGCTTGATTCACTCTCGCGAACCTCGAATAACTATACAGATGAAATTCGATCGGTACAAATCGCAGGTGGACGGTATCTATCGAAAGTGAACAGAAGGTTATGTGAAGAATCCAAAAGGGTACCGGTCTACGTGACCTTGGTCACATAAATGGGTTGATGTTCATCGATAAACCCCCGAAATTTCGGGAAATTTATCTTCCCAAGTCTAACATCAGCCCAATGCTGAGGATTGGGTCACACAATGTGCCAGCTGGAGTACCCCTAGCCTTGATTTATTGACAAATTCAGCCCAATGGAGGGAATGGATAATGAGCACGAGCTCCGATCAGAACGTAATCGACGCAGCGCCAACCACGCACGCAAAGTTGGCAGCTTGGGTTGAGGAAGTTGCCGCGCTGACGAAGCCCGAACGTGTTTATTGGGTCGACGGCTCCGCTGCGGAGAATGACCGCCTGACCGCTGAACTGGTTGAGGCCGGCACTCTGGTTAAGCTGACCGACCCGAACTTCCCGAATTCCTACGCAGGATTCTCGGATCCGAAGGACGTCGCCCGTGTTGAGGAGCGCACCTTCATCTGCTCGGAGAAGGAAGAAGACGCCGGCTTCACCAATAACTGGGAAGACCCAGCGAAGATGAAGTCGATGCTCAACGGACTGTTCGACGGATCGATGCGCGGACGCACCATGTACGTCATTCCTTTCGTCATGGGCCCGCTGAACGCCGACGAGCCTGCATACGGTGTAGAGCTGACCGACTCCGCCTACGTGGTCGCTTCGATGCGCGTCATGGCCAAGATCGGTAGCGAAGTGCTGCGCAAGATGGAAGCCGAAGAAGCCTTCTTTGTTCCTGCGTTGCACTCGGTCGGCGCACCGCTTAAGCCAGGGCAGGAAGATGTCGTCTGGCCATGCAACGAAGACAAGTGGATCGTGCACTTCCCCGAAGAGCGCGCCATCATGTCTTACGGCTCGGGCTACGGCGGAAACGCCCTGCTGGGCAAGAAGTGCTACTCGCTGCGCATTGCCTCGGCAATGGCCCGCGACGAGGGTTGGCTCGCCGAGCACATGCTGATCCTGAAGCTGACCAGCCCACAGGGCAGGTCCTACAACATTGCAGCGGCCTTCCCCTCGGCCTGCGGCAAGACGAACCTCGCCCTGCTGGAACCAACCATTGAAGGCTGGAAAGCCGAGACGCTGGGCGATGACATCAACTGGATGCGCATCGGCAAGGACGGCGAGCTGCGCGGGGTGAACCCGGAATACGGCCTGTTCGGTGTGGCGCCGGGCACCGGGTGGTCCACCAACCCGAACGCCATGCGTGCCATCACCAAGGGCAACTCCATCTTCACCAACGTAGCGCTGACCGACGAAGGCGGCGTCTGGTGGGAGGGCATGACCGACGAGGCTCCGGCGCACCTGACCGACTGGTTGGGCAATGACTGGACGCCAGAGTCGGGCACCAACGCGGCGCACCCGAACTCCCGTTTCTGCACCCCGATCGACCAGGTCGACATGCTGTCCGAGGATTACTACTCGCCAAACGGCGTGAAGATCGACGCGATCCTCTTCGGCGGACGTCGCAAGACGACCATCCCGCTGGTGACCGAGGCACGCAGCTGGACCAACGGCATCTTCATGGGTTCAACCCTGTCCTCGGAGACCACCGCCGCCGCTTCCGGCGCAACCGGTGTGATCCGCCGCGACCCGATGGCCATGCTGCCATTCATTGGCTACAACGCAGGGGACTACCT
Source organism: Glutamicibacter sp. AOP12-B1-11 (assembly GCF_052379245.1). Lineage (NCBI taxonomy): Bacteria > Bacillati > Actinomycetota > Actinomycetes > Micrococcales > Micrococcaceae > Glutamicibacter > Glutamicibacter sp. AOP12-B1-11. The sequence continues at coordinate 6,919 of NZ_JBQSYL010000032.1, forward strand.
GAACCACTGGGACAAGATCTCCGAGAAGCTCAACCCGGAGCAGATGCCGAAGATCTTCTTGGTCAACTGGTTCCGCCGCACCGCCGACGGCGGCTTCGCATGGCCTGGTTTCGGAGATAACTCGCGCGTGCTCAAGTGGGCCATCGAGCGTATCGAAGGCACCGCGGACGCCAAGGAGACCATCATCGGCAACGTGCCAACCGGCGACTCCCTGGACCTGACGGGTCTGAAGGATTTCACCCCAGCCGACGTGGAGGCCGCCGTGGCGGTCAACAAGGACGAATGGGCCACCGAGGTCGAGGGAATCGAAGAATGGTACGAGAACTTCGGTGACGCGCTGCCAGCATCGCTGCGTGCCGAGCTCGACGGTTTGAAAGCCCGCCTCAGCGCCTAGCTTTCGGTGGCAGAAGATCCCGTGGGATCCGCAGAACTGCGGATTCCGCGGGATCTTCGTTTAACCACGCGGAGTTGATTGCCCGCCCATCGCTAGGGGTGCTCCATGGCGCCGGGGTGGAAACGATCCGCGGTGTAGAGGAGCGCGCCAAACGCGATCAGCGAACTGGCCACCGCGGTGAGCGCAAAGGCCAACGCGGAATCCGCCCCGGACAGACCGACCAGCGGGGTGGCTAACGCGCCGATGAGGAATTGCGCCGACCCCAAGAGTGCGGAGCCCGAGCCCGAAACATCGCGCACCTCGGCCAACGCCAATCCGGTGGTATTGCCCATGGTGAAGCCGATCGAGGAGACCAGCACGAAGATCACCGCCGCCAGGCCCAGACTGCGTATCTGGAGCATCGCCAGCAGGAGGATCACCAGGCTTGCGCCCAGCAGAATCGTCAGCGCGACCGATATGGTGCGGCGTAGCGGGACCCGGCCCACCAGCCGTGCAGAGACCAAGCCCGAAAGGATCAGGCCCGCCGCGTTGAGGCCGAAGCATAGGGCGTAGCCCCGCGCGCTGAGACCCAGCACCTCTTGATAGAGGAAGGGCGAGGCCGAGACATAGGCCATCATCGCGCCGAAAGCGAAGCCGAACTGGACCAGGTAGCCGACAAATCGCCGGCGGGAGAGCGCCAGCTTCAGCGGGGCAAGGAAATTTCCGCCCGAACGTGCCGCGGGGGCGAGGGTTTCTCGGTAGATGGCCAGGGATCCGGTGACCATGAGCAGCGCGGCGGCGCTGAGCACCCACAGCACCAGGCGGAAGCCGCCTAGCTCACCGAGGTAGGCTCCCAAGAGCGGGGCCACCGCCGGAGCTATTGCCCCGAAAGTCATCAAAATGCTGAAGGTTCGTGCGGTCTGGACGCCCTTGGTCGTGTCGGCCACGATCGCCTTGGAAATCACCACGCCCGCCGCTCCGCCGATGCCTTGCAAACCGCGGGCGATGCTCAACGCCTCCAAGGATGGCGCCAGCGCGGCGGCCACCGAGGCCAGCACGAATAATGCGGTGCCCCAGCGCAACGGCCTGGCGCGGCCTAGCCGGTCCGAGAGCGCTCCCCACAGGAGCTGTCCAAGGCCCATCCCCAGCAGGAAGAAGGTCAGGGTCAGCTGGATCGCCGAAGCGGAAGTGGAGAACTCCTGCGTCATCGCCGGGAAGGAAGGCAGATACATGTCCGTGGCCAGCGGGCCGGTGGTGCCCAGCAGGATCAGCAGGGCAAAAAGCGGTGGGGTCAAGCGTGAGCGCTCGAAGGCAGAAGGCATAAGCCCATTCTAGAAGCGGAAACCGCCCTAGCTACGCTTGTTCCCTAGCGAGGTCCGTCGCGGGTACCTGCTCCAGCGGACCGGGCGGTTTGGCGGCAAACCAGGTCACCCCGGCACCGGCCAGCGCCACGCAAAGGATGCCGAGCAGGGACAACCAACCCAGCTGCTCACCGAGCACCAGCCAACCGATCAGCGTGCCCATGGCCGGGTCGATGGCGAACAGCGTACCCACCACGCGGGCCGAGGATATGCGAGCCGCCAGGGTGTCCACCAGATAGGGGATGGCCACCCCGATCGCGCCGCTCAGGGCCAGTAGTCCCCATTGCGCTCCGGTCACCTCGGCAACCTTCGGGATGCCGAAGGGCAAGGAGACCAGCGCGGCGATCGACACGGACAGCGCCAGCGAGCTGACGGAGGAGTCGCCTGCCTTGCCTACCTTCTCGGCCAGCAGGGTATACAACGCGAAGCAGAGTCCCGCCCCGATGCCGAAGGCGAAGCCGAGCAGATCGAAATGGCCGCCGGGCCCGGCAATGAGAATCACCCCGCCCAGGGCGAGCAATGCCCAGGCGGCCTCGCGGATACGGCGGGAGAACACCAGCGCCACCACCGCAGGGCCCAGAAAATCCAGGGTGACGGCAACGCCTAGGGGCAAATATTCGATCGCCTTATAAAGCAACAAGTTCATCGCCGCCATGACGATTCCGTAGCAGGCAATCGCCGACCACGCGCTCGCGCTGTGCCCGCGCACGGTCGGACGCAAGAAGACCAGCAGCACCACGGCCGCAAGGACTAGCCGCAAGGAACTGACGGCGGGTGAGCCGAGTGCCTCGAACATGCTTGCCGAGATTGCCGAGGAGCTCTGCACTCCGATCGAACCCAGCACCACGAAAAGCGCCGCGCGGCCACCCGAATGTGGCGGGGCGGCCGGTTTGCTTTGAGCTTGGGAGTTCATAGGGGGACAACCTTTTTCGAGTCGGGGCCTCTCTGATTGAAGTGCAGGCAGGTCAGTTGGCCAAGAATACGGCGTGGAATTGTCACAATCCGGGTTCAGTTTCCAGCTACCGACGGGTAAGTGGGTGCAAAATCAACTAAATATGAAAAGATGAATCCATGGTTTTGGCACGATTGATTCTAGGGTTGCTTTGTTTGGCACCGATGACTGGTTACGAGCTCAAGAAGCACTTTGACTCCTCTATTAATCACTTCTGGAACGCCGACAAGGCACAGATCTACCGCACGTTGGCGCAGCTGGTGGATCAAGGCTGGGCCACGGTGACCACCGTGGCCCAGTCGAATTATCCCGACCGCCAGGAGCACCACATCACCGATGCGGGGCGCGAGGCCCTGGTCGGGTGGCTTTCCAACGGCGCGGCCCACGGTGCCGAACGAGATCCGTTCATGGGCCAGGTCTTTTTCGCTGCCGAGCTGCCGCGCGAGGACATCGACCAGCTGCTGGTCGAACGCCGGGCCAAGACGCAGGCGATCCTGGATGACTACCTCTCGCAGCGCGAGGGCATCGATATGCGAGCTGCCGCGGACCGTCGTAGCTTCCTGATGGCCGCCACCTTGGACCATGCAATCCGACAGCAGGCCGCCGAGCTGGAGTGGCTCGACGCAGTATTGGAGCATCTGCCATGACGCTAGGCAAAGATCAGGGGCCCACGGCGAAGAAATTCACCCGCGAGGCTACCGATTACCCCGAGCTGCATCCGGCTCGCCGGCAGGCGGGGCCGCATAAGCACGAACAGACGCTGGTGTTCCTGCATGGCGGAAACGTTGGCAACTGGAGCTGGGATCCGCAGGTCCTGGCCTTTGGCGACTATAACGTCTTGACCTTGCACCTGCCGGCCTTCGGCGCGCGCAGCGAAGAAACCTGGCAGGGACTGGATTCCGCCGCAGACGATGTGGCGGCGCTGATCGCCGACGAAGTATCCGAAGGCGGAGTGCATCTAGTAGGGATGTCGCTCGGCGGTGTCATTGCCTTGCATGTGGCGGCCCGGCATCCGGAACTGATCGATTCGCTGTTGCTGACCGGCACTCCGGTCACCGGAGTTCCGGCCGCGGCACGTGCGGTGAACCGGATGCAGCTCAAGCTCATCGGCAGCGAATGGTACTGGCGGTTCCAAGCCGGCGCCTACGGCATGGTGGATGACGAAAGGGAGCTGTTCACCGAACACGGGGTGATGCTGAAGCCGGAGAATCTGCGCGCCATCATGGACGATCTGGATCCCGGAGGAGTGCCGGAAAGGCTCTCTGCCTACACCGGCCCGGTGCTCGCGCTGGCTGGGGGCAAAGAACCCAAACTCGTGCAGAAGTCTTTCGCGGCGCTCCGCGAGGAGCTTGGGCAGGCGGTGACCCGGGTGGTCCCGGGAATGCACCACCAATGGAATATTGAGAACCCCTTGCTGTTCAACTCCGTGGTGCGGCGTTGGATTACCGACTCGACGATCCACCCGATCCTCGTAGATCCGTTAACCGCCAAGCCATCGAAACAGCCCAAGGCTTCCAAGCAGGCAAAGCCCGAGCGCGCGGCAACTGTTGAAGCGCCCGCAGAAAAGCCGGAGCGAGCCTCAGCGCCGCAGTCCGCGGTCCCGGACGAGAAACCGAAAGCTAAAAAGCCCGAGAAGAAGTGAATGGCTTCGGCTGACAGCTAAGCGCGGTGCAGCTGCCCCCATTGATGTAGCTGCACCGCGCTTAGCCGGTCTATATTCAGGCTGCTAGCCAAACATCCGGTCCGAAGACCTCGTAGTGGATGTGCTGGGCTGGGACGCCGGCGGCCAGCGCCTGGCCGCGGACCGCGTGCATGAACGGCAGTGGCCCGCACAGGTAGAGGTGGCTGCCGGCGGCAACCTGATCGCTCAGGTCCATGAAGCCCGCGGTGGCCTCGATGCGTTCCGGAAGTTCTCCGCGTTCGAACCAGGTGCGCAGCTTCGCCTGTGGCAGCTGGGACAGCGAATCGAGCATCTGCTCGCGCAGCGGCCAGGAGGCGTAGTCCCGGTCCGCATGCAGCACGGTGATTTCACGGGTCGAGCCGTGCGCCGCCAGGGTGCTCAGGGCCGCGGCGCTCGGAGTGCAGCCGATGCCAGCGGTGGCGATGACCAGCGGTGCGCCAGAAACGTCGATGATGAGGTCTCCATAGGGATTTGAAAGTTCGACTTCGTCCCCGACCTGCAGCGCGCCATGCAGGACCGGGCTGAACTCGCCAGCCACATCAAGTTTCACGGTGAACGTGCGCCGTGCGGTGTTCTCGATATCCGCGCTGAGCGTGTACTGGCGAACCTGGCGCAGGCCATCGGCCATCGGCATGCGCACCGAAATGAATTGTCCGGGCTTGGCTAGGGTAGCCGCGGTGTCATCGCCCGGCTCGAAGCTGAAGGTCAGCGAGCCGTTGGCAGCTTCGGTACGTTCGATGAGCCTCCACAGGCTGTAGACGACGTCGTTTGCCTGCTGAGCGTACAAGCCCTTTTCGATCTTGATCAGCGCGTGGGCCATCAGCCAGTACACCTCGCTCCAGGCCTCCGCGATTTCCTGGGTCAGCGCGTCGCCAAGGTCCTCGGCGATGGCGGCGAACAGGTGCTCATGCACGATGGGGTACTGCTCCTCGACGACACCGAGCGAGCTGTGCTTGTGCGCAATGCGGGCCAGCATGGTTTCGGGCAGCGTCGCTGGCGAATTCAACAGGTGGGCGGCGAAGACCGCGATGGAGCCGGCGAGAGCCTGCTGCTGCGTTCCGTTCTTCTGGTTCGACCGGGAGAAGATTCCGTCGAGCAGCTGCGGGTGAGCGGCAAAGAGCCGCTCATAGAATTTTGGGGTGATGCTGGAGATGCGCTGACCAATAATCGGCAGCGTGGCTTCGATGATTGGGCGGGACTGGTTTGAAAGCATCTGGTCTCCTTGAAGGCGGGAATAACTTGTATTTGAAATACAAGATTATGCTTTTAGTTCTACTCCTTGTAGAAGATGATTGCAAATCGATCAGGAACTTAGCGGAAGCCCAGGGCTTGGCTACGCGCCATGACGAACAGTGGGGAAGGGGAGGAGACCAATTGCCGGCGAGTTTTCGCAAATCTCTTTGACCGTCAACGGGTCTAGGGAAGCATAAAAGGCTTCTCTGGCCGCCCGCAATGCCAAGCGCAGCCGGCAACCGCCAGCCAGGGGGCAATCGTCCGTTGCGTCATGAGATGTGCAGTCCACGACATCTTCACGCCAATCCAGCCGGCGCAAGAGCGCGCCCACGGAGAACGCTAAACCTTGCTCGGTCATCTGTGCGCCACCATGACGCCCACGGGTGACCTCGATGAGGCCCAGGGTGCGCAATTCCAGTACGGCCTTGGCCACGTGGTTATAGGGAACCCCGACTAGGTCGGAAACTTCACGGCTGGTCAGTTGGCCTACGCCCGGTGCGCCTAGAACCATTACGGTTCGTAGGCACACGTCGGCGAAGGCGCTGAGTTTCATGAACTCAAGTCTACTGCTGGGTGTTGGCCCACACCGACTCGGCGGATTCCGCGGCAGGATCTTCGAAGGTCCACTCGCCGCCTGGTTCGGATGGCATGGCGTATGGCTGGACAATCGCCAGCGCCGCGCCGACCTTGTGCTCGGCCACCACATGGATGGCGTCGCGGTCATCTGCTTCGAGCAGCACGTCCGAGGCGATCGCAATCGCATCGAAGTGGGTTCCCTGCTGGTTGAGCACCTCAACCAGATCCGCGGCCATGGCCTCGGTGTCGATGTCCGCATCCGGGTCTTCGGGGTTGTCCGTTGGTGGAACCGCGATCAGACGCAGCTCTGGCTCGCCATCGGCTTCCGTGGGTTCCAAGGCGATAGCGAAAGGCAGGAAGACGCCCTGCTCCTCAAGCTGCTCGCGGGCCACACCCAGTGCGGTGCCCAAAACCTTGTTCAGTGCGTCCTTGACGGACTCGTCTAGTTCTTCGAGATTCATGGCTTTGACCCCTTTACTTGGTGGTGTTTGCTTCGCGCACGATTGCTAAAACCGTATCGCGAATCGGTTCGATATGCTGCGCCGTGGCGCCTTCACCGTTGAAACGCAGGAACGGTTCGGTATTCGAAGGACGCAAATTGATCCACCAGCTGCCGTCCTGTGCGCTGAAGGTTGTGCCATCCAGCGTGCTGACGTCCACCGGCTGGCCGGCAAAATGCGCTACCACCCGAGCGATGGCACCAGCCTTGTCCGCGACCTCCGAATTGATTTCCCCGGTGGCAACATAAGGCTCGTATTCCCGGCCCAACTCGGAAAGCGGCAACTGCTGCTCACCCAAGGCCGCCAACACGTGCATGGCAGCGAGCATGCCGGTATCGGCATTGTAGAAATCACGGAAATAGTAGTGAGCCGAGTGCTCACCGCCGAACACCGCCCCCTGGACCGCCATCTCGGCCTTGATGAACGAATGACCCACACGGGTCTCCACCGGAACACCACCGAACTTCTGCACAAACTCGGGCACCGCCTTGGAGGTGATCAGATTGTGGATGACCACCGGTTGCTGCTCGCCCTCGGCCTGCACCCGCGCGATCTCCCGGACCGCCACCAAGGCGGTAATCGCCGAAGGAGACAACGGCAGGCCGCGCTCGTCGATCACGAAGCAACGATCCGCATCCCCGTCGAAGGCCAGCCCCAGGTCCGCGCCGTGCTCCAGCACCGCCGCCTGCAGATCCTTGAGGTTTTCCGGTTCCAGCGGGTTAGCCGGATGGTTCGGGAAGGTCCCATCGAGGTCGAAATACAGTGGCACGATCTCCAGCGGCAGGCCGGGAAGGACCTGATCTCCGAGAACCGCGGGGGTGGTCAAACCGCCCATGCCATTGCCGGCATCAACCACCAGCTTCAGCGGGCGGATCGCGGAAAGGTCCACCAGCTCGCGCAGGTAGCCTGCGTAGTCGGCCAGCACGTCGCGTTCGCTGACGGTGCCCTGGGCGCCGTCACCGGAAACCGGCAGGCCCTCATCCAGGTACTGCTGAGCTAAGTCACGAATGTCGAAAAGCCCGGTGTCCGAAGAGATCGGCCGTGCCCCGGCCTTGGACATCTTGATGCCGTTGTACTGGGCCGGGTTATGGCTGGCGGTGAACACCACGCCGGCGGCCTTGTGCTTGCCGGAGGCAAAATAAAGTTCATCGGTGGAGATCAGGCCGAGCATCACCACATTGGCGCCGCGGTAGGTGGCGCCCCGGGCGAAAGCCTGGGCAAAAGTCGTGCTTGACGGGCGCATGTCGCCGCCAACGAGGACATCCTTCCCGGCCAGGGACAACACGTCGACAAAAGCGGCGCCGATAGCTTCGACGGCTTCGGCATCCAGGCTTTCACCGACTACGCCTCGCACGTCATAGGCTTTGAAACTCTGGTTCAGGTCAATTTCTTCACTCACAGCATTCAGACTACCGGTTTGGCGGTGCCAAGCGGTGGCGAATGGCCAGTTAGTACATGGGAAATGGCTTACACTTCCACGCGGTTGTACCCAATGCGCGCCGAGGAGAACAAAAACGTGGGCCGATACTGAAATACTGTGGATATGGAAGCCACACAGCACAATGATCTGAAGAATCTCGCGCTGCAGAAACTGCGTGCCCTCGTACAGCATCCCGAGGCACAGTTTCACGACGGACAGTACGAAGCGATTAGCGCGCTGGTCGAAGAACGCCGCAGGGCGCTGGTGGTGCAACGCACCGGCTGGGGTAAATCTGCGGTGTACTTCATTTCCTCGTTGTTGTTGCGTGAACAGGGCTTCGGCCCCACCCTGATCGTCTCCCCGCTGCTTGCCCTGATGCGGGATCAGGTGGCCGCGGCAGAGCGTGCCGGAGTGCGGGCCGCGGCAATCAACTCCGCCAATGTACTCGAATGGCGCGAGATTCTGTCCAAGCTGGAACGCGACGAGATCGATGTGCTGCTGGTTTCGCCCGAGCGCCTGAACAATCCCTCTTTCCGGGAACAGCAGCTGCCGATGCTGATGAGCCGCCTGGGGCTGTTGGTGATTGACGAAGCCCACTGCATTTCCGACTGGGGACACGATTTCCGCCCCGACTACCGACGCATTCGTGACCTGATCAACCGTCTCCCGCAGGGCCTGCCGGTGCTTGCCACCACCGCAACCGCGAACTCCCGCGTGGTGCAGGACGTGGCCGAACAGCTCTCCGGCGGAACCCAAGAAGTCTTCACCTTGCGCGGCACGCTCGCCCGCGACTCGCTTCGCTTAGGGGTGCTCCGCCTGCCCTCGCCCCGAATGCAGCTAGCCTGGCTGCTCAGCCACATCGACGACTTCCACGGCTCGGGAATCATCTACACCTTAACCGTCTCTGCCGCCGAAGACATCGCCCGGCTGCTGCGCGATGCCGGGCATCCGGTTGCCGCCTACACCGGACGCACCGACATAGAAGAACGCGAAAAACTCGAACGCGCGCTGAAAGCCAATGAAGTCAAGGCGCTCATCGCCACCAGTGCCTTGGGCATGGGCTTCGACAAACCAGATCTGGGCTTTGTCATCCACGTGGGGGCGCCAAGCTCACCGGTTGCCTATTACCAGCAGGTCGGTCGCGCCGGTCGTGGCAGCATCAATGCCGATGTCTTGCTGCTGCCGGGCTCGGATGACGCAGAAATCTGGGACTATTTCGCTACCAGCTCCATGCCCGACCAGAACCGGGCGAACCAGGTCCTGGAGGCCTTGGCCCAAACCGACGGGGCGATGAGCGTGCCAGCTCTGGAAAGCGCAGTGAACCTGCGGCGCTCCCCGCTGGAGCTGCTGCTCAAGGTCCTCGCAGTAGATGGTGCCGTCGAACGCGTGGCCGGCGGATGGATGCGCACCGACATGCCTTGGGCCTACGACGCAGAGCGCTATAAGCGAGTGGCGCAAAGCCGGGTGCATGAACAGACCCTGATGATTGATTATGAGAACACCCGGGGTTGCCGAATGGAGTTCCTCACCAAGGCGCTTGACGACCCGGAATCAGCCCCTTGCGGACGCTGCGATAACTGCGCTGGCACCTGGTTCGATGACCACATCCCGGATGCGTCCAAAGACAACGCCCAAGCCGCCCTGGTGCGTGCCGGCGTCCAGATAGAACCACGCAAGCTCTACCCCTCGGGTCTGCAGCGACTGGGGCATTCGCTGAAGGGCAAAATCCCGGTGGATGAGCAATTGGCCACCGGCCGCTCGCTGGCACGACTGACCGACCTAGGCTGGGGTAACCGGTTGCGTCAGCTCTTCGCTGACCCGGTGGACAAGCCAATTGACCCCGCCATGCTCGAGGCCTGCACCAAGGTGCTGGCCGAGTGGAACTGGGAACAGCGTCCGGTCGCCGTACTGGCGATGCCCTCGACCAAGCGTCCACAGTTGATCAGTTCGTTGGCTCAGGGGCTGGCGCAGATCGGCCGGCTACGTTATCTGGGGCAGCTGGAATACCGCGGGACGCCGCCACAGGGCGGACCGGGCGGTAACTCGGCCTTCCGTCTGGCAGCCGTGGCAGACGCCTTCGAAATTCCTGCACAGATCGATCAACTGCTGTCCACCGCACCGGGGCCGGTGATGCTGGTTGACGATCTCGCCGACTCCCGCTGGTCCTTGGCGATGGCGGGCCGTGCATTGCGGATCGCCGGAGCACCGGGTGTTTTGCCTTTCACTCTGGGCATAGCAGGGTAATTGCACAGTTAAACGAAGTAGTCTGGATGTATGGAGATCGTCATCTGGCTCGTTGTTGCTATTGCTGTTATTACCCTCGGTTACGTGTGGCTTCAATCTGTCCGGAAGAAAAATACTACTCAGATTTCGCAAGCTATCAGTCGGGAAGCAGCGAAGGATGCAAACGCGAAGCTCGATGACAGCTCACGCAACGCCATCTATCGGAACCTTGCTAAGGGCGACGTCATGGGGGCCGTGCAGAATTATCGTGCGGTAACCGGTGACACGGTAAAGAACTGCGTGATCGCAGTGCGTAGCCTCGACGCCTATCCGCAGACCGCGCCGGTTAAGGAACTGCCAGTTGATGAAGCCGAAATTCAGGCGCTTCGGGACAAGCTGGAAGCTCAGATCGCCGATTCCGAAGAGGACTCGGGCGTGGCGACGTCTCCGGCCGTTGCCCCGGAAGCCGATGAGGATAAGTCTGACGATCTGTGGGTAGTTCCCGAAGAGTGGAGCAATCAGTTCGGCTCCGAGCAAGAACATAGCGCCACGCATTTTAAGATGGCCTTCGAAGTTGAGGGAGAGGCGCACGAGTTCTCCAGCGAAGAACTGCCACCCAACGAATACGATCAGCTGTTCTCGATGCTGCGGGACGAGAACTTTTCTGGTGCCGCCGAAATCCTGCACGGACACACGGGACTCCCCGTCGAAGACCTTGAACGCATGATCTCTACTTCGCCAATTGCCGGGCAAAGCTCGCATGGGAACGTGGCAGATTTTCGTTTCGAAGGCCAAGGCCCAGATGGACCGGTGCACTTCGACGCGGCCGATCTGCCCGAAGCAGAACGCGAAGCGTTATTTGACGCCATCGCGCACACCGACCTTGAACGAATGTCCGAGATCATTGTGCGCCACACGAAATTGCCTGATGACGTCGTGCAAAACATGCTTCGCACCTTCGTGAAGCGCAAGGACTAGATTCGTCGCCAATTTCGTTGCTTCGTGCTCAATGGATGGCTATCGTGAGGAGATACCAGCCAGTTCGACCGCTCACGAAAGGAACCTGACCGTGGATCCAAGCGACAAGGATGCGGACGAGAACTTACCTCCGATCGGCGATGACCAGCAGCAGAACGAGCAGCTAAATGAAGAAGCCGCAGCCAAGCTGCGCGAGGCGGAAGAACGGATCAAGGAAGCCGCGCACGATGTAGAGCTCGACCTGAAATGATCATCGAAAGCCCCTGAACTTTCGGCTCAACCGCCGTGTTCGGGGGTCTCTGCGTTAACGTGCCAATACCGGGCGGACATCCGGAAGCAGTAATTCTGCAAAGACCTAGAAGAAAAGTAAAACCCCCTAGTCACCTAGGGGGTTTTGGCGGACACGGGGAGATTCGAACTCCCGGTCGAGTTTAACCCCGACACTTCATTAGCAGTGAAGCCCATTCGGCCGCTCTGGCACGTATCCATCCGCTGTTTCCAGCAGAATCTAGCCTACCCGAACATGGTCGAGTGTTCCAAAACGAGAGTGTTAACGTACCTGTCGCCACAGGAATTCGTAGCTCGTAGCCAACATTCTGGCGGTCGATTCGTTGTCCGTGGAACCGGCATGCCCACCGTCTTCCGGTTCGTGGTAGCGAACGTTGGCGATGCCCTTGTCGATCATTCTCGCCGCCATCTTACGGGCTTGAGAGGGGCCAACTCGGTCATCGGTGGTAGTCGTCCAAATCAGCGATGCCGGGTAATCATCGGTCGGGTGCGGTTGATCATCCAAGCGATGCAGTGGGGAGAACGTGCGCAAGAACACCCAGTCCTGTGGAACGTCGGGATCTCCGTACTCGGCAATCCACGAGTGCCCCGCCGCCAGCTGGGTATACCGTTGCATATCCAGCAATGGCACACCGCAAGAGATCGCGCCGAACAGCTGCGGGTAGCCGGCAATCATATTGCCCATCAACAGGCCACCGTTGGACCGTCCGGTCGCCGCCAGCCGGGCGCGACGGGTCACACCGCGGGCGACCAGGTCTTCGGCTATGGCTGCGAAGTCTTCATAGGCACGATGGCGGTTTTCGCGTAATGCCGCACGATGCCAGCTGGGGCCGTATTCGCCGCCGCCACGAATGTTGGTCATGACGTATACCGGCAGGCGCCCATTGCCGGAGCGTCTACTCAACCATCCGGCTCCCATAGCCGGGGCATAACCCGGAGTCATGCTGTGCTGGAAACCGCCATAGCCGTCCATCAACACAGAATTTTCGCCGTCGAGTTTCAACCGCGCATCGGCGACTTGGAAGTAGGGCACACGAGTCCCATCGTTGGAGCGCGCAAAATGCTGCGTCACGCTGAACCCGGCAGCGTCAAAACGCTCGGGAGATCGCTTTACGACTTCTGGCTCCGCTCCGATCGACCCACGAAATAAGGTTGTCGGGGTGGTGAAGCCGGTGACCGTCATCCAATAATCATCGGCGGTCGCGGCATCCTCATCGTCCACCGCTCCCACCGAAACGCTGAGCATCGGGTCGGCGAGCGGCAGGGATGTTTCGGCAAAGTTCTCGCGCAGGTCGAATACCCGAATCTGCGCGGCCACATCGTGTAGCAACGAGACCAGCAGGTAGTTGGCGGTGAAGTCCATGCCTTGCAGGGAAGTCTTCGCATCCGGTTGGAAGATGACCTTCTGGATGCGGCCGTCGTTCAGGAAATCGGTGAGATTGCCGATTGCCAGGGACCCTGCAGGAATGAGCTCTGCATGATGTTCCCAGTCGGTTTGCGGGGCGAACAACACCCATTGGCGGTGCAGGCTGACCTGCACATCGGTCGGGACCTCAATATTATGGTGGGTCCCGTCGAGGATGACGCCGGTGCGTGAGTTGTAGAAGTCGATGGCATCGGTAGTCACGATGCGTTCAAAGCCCGGAGCCGAATCGAAATAGCAGAAGGCCGCTACATGTTCTTGGGCAACTTCAAAAACGACCTCGGCATCTTCCAGAGCTGTACCGCGGGTGAGCTTTCGTGCGGTGCGTGCATAAGTTGAACGTGTCGTATCGGACTCGTTGGTAGCCGAAGCGACCAGCAACGTATTTTCATCGATCCAGCTTGCCGAGGTCTTTGCAACGGCGAGGTCGAAACCGTCATCGATGAAGCGCAGGGTTTCCAAATCGAATTCACGCACACGCACCTGATCTCCACCGTCGGGGCTTAACCGGATGAGTGCCCTGCGGTGTGGCTGTCCTTCTGCCGGCCGCAAAAACGCGGACCCGGCGAAGTGCCATGGTTCACCCTGCTGCAGGGCATAGCCGTCCATGTCCAACAGAATTTCCCACTGGGGATTCTCGGTGCGATATGAATCCCACGTGGTACGGCGCCAGAGGCCCAGGCGGTGCTCGGCATCCCGCCAGAAGTTGTAGTAGTAGTCTCCGCGCTTGGTGACCATCGGGATGCGGTCCTGAGCATCCAGCACCCGGCGAATAGCGTCGACCCTTTGCGAAAAGTCGGCATCGTGAAGTTCGGCTTCGGTGCGTTGAGTTTGCGCGCGGACCCATTCCAACGCGGCATCATCGTGGGTGGCTTCTAGCCAGGCATAAGGATCGGTCGTTTCCAGGGATTCAGACGGCGTTGAAGGCATAGCCACAGTCTATGCATTCAAGGTAGATCATGGGCCAGCGACGCTCTTTTGAATTTGGGCCGCAGCTTTTGCCGGGAGGCTGGGGCGCTTGATGGCGTGACAAGTTGCTTCTAGGCAATAATCTTGGAAGGTGAGCAACTTCTGGGAAGAACCCCAACCACAGTACAACGTCGCTATAGTTGGCGCTGGCCCGCGCGGTACCAGTGTCATCGAACGCCTAGCTAAGCTGGCCGTCAAGGTGCCCAAGCTGGCTACCTTGGTACGCGTAACGGTGTTCGACCCGTACCGCCCGGGGTCCGGGCATGTATGGAATCCAAAACAGTCGCTACACTTCCTGATGAACACCCCTGCCTCATTTCCAACGGTAGCTCCCGAAAGGGTCGCAGCTGAACCGGGGCTTAGCTTCCGGCAGTTTGTGGAGGCCAATGGGGATGGCCTCCGGCTCGAAGAGCGTCAAGCCGCTGCGCTGCGCGCCACGCAACCTGGCACCTACCCGCCACGAGCAATTTACGGTCGCTACCTAGAACACGTTTATGACTCGTGCGCCCGCGTGCTCGATGAGCATCCGAATTTCGTTTTGAACTACATCCGCGCTGAAGTGTTGGCGGTTCGCCCGCAGGAGGCTGGCTACCGACTGGATTACCGGTCCTTTGCCCAAGGAGATCCTGGCGCCGGGCACTTAGAGTTCGACAGCGTCGTTCTGGCATTGGGGCATCAGGATGCTGAATTGAACCCGTGGCAAAAACAGCTGCAACGGGCAGCCGAACAAGATGGTGCCACATATCTGCCGCCAAACATTCCGGCGGATGTCGACTACTCGAACTTCAAATCAGGCGAGTCGGCACTGCTGCGCGGAATGGGGCTAAATTTCTTCGACGGCATGGCCGAATTGACTAGCGGCCGCGGAGGAATTTTCAAGGAAGTGAGCCAAGAACCGGGACACCGATTCGAATACATCGCCTCGGGGAAGGAGCCCAAGCTGATCGCGGCTTCACGTCGGGGCACCCCCTATTGGGGGAAACCGGTCGTAGAAGAATTTATTCCAGCGGAAATCACCCTGCGTTTCCTGCACGCAGAAGAGCTGATCGGAAAGGTCGCCGAAGCTCGTCATTCGAATCCGGACGCCGCCTTAAGCTTTTCCCGCCATATCTGGCCCCAGCTGCACCGCGACATACTGTGGGTCTACTACTCAAAATGCGTCGCCACCGAGGCGGCCGGACCGACCGCGGACGCCAGCCGGTTGCTAGCCGGGTTGGAACGGATCCTCGAAGCTGAACACCACGAAGGCAATCAGGTGTGGCTCAGCGAACTGCGCGACTACATTGATCAGTTCCCGCACCTGAAATGGTTGGACATTCCGGCTTTGGCGCGACCTTTTGACCAGGTTGGCTTCGGTTCCCATGAGCAGTACCAGCAGGCGGTGCGCGACTATCTCGTTGGCAATGCGCAGCACAGTTCCGCCGGGCTGCGCGACCCGCTGTCCTGTGCCATCATGACGATGAACGCCGGGCGCATGGTTATTAAGGACCTGGTAACCAAGGGGATCTTGGACGAGCAGTCCCGAATTGAAGAAGTGCAGGCCCACTTTGAGCCGCTGGTCGAAGGCCTGTCCTCGGGGCCACCCCTGGAACGGATCGAACAGCTCCTGGCGCTGTCCCGCGCAGGGCTGGTGAGCTTTATCGGGCCAGAACCCGAGTTCGGATTCGACGATGTACGCGGAAAGTTCACTGTTTCCTCGCCGTGGGTAGATACCGAGATCTATGGCGCGAAGGTCTTGTGCGAAGCGATGATGCCCAGCAACAGGGTACTGCAGAACAACACCCCACTAATCACCCAACTGCTAGCCGACAAGGTGGCCCGCGCGCATACCTGGCGCAACGCCGAAGGCGAACAGATGACGGGATCCGGATTCGACGTGGTGGGCGAGCCCTACCGGCTGATCAACGCAGAAGGTCTGGCCCATCGCGGAATATTCGTGCTCGGCTTGCAGCTTTCCTCGGCACAGTGGGGGACTGCAATTGCGGCCCAGGCCGGAGACCCGACGCACCCGGCCGCGCAAACCTTGCACGATGCGGAGCAGGTGGTCATCGAGATCGCCCGCATGGCGGGAGTCAATCTGGAAGAACTGTTGGCGGGCAGTTCAAAATAAGAAGTCTGGGGCAGCAGATCAATTGATCTACTGCCCCAGACTGTAACGCGGATGGTAAGAGATTTGAACTCTTGGTACGGGGTTACCGCACACTGGTTTTCAAGACCAGCTCCTTAGGCCGCTCGGACAACCATCCAACCCGAAAAACTATACGCTATGAGGAAGCCAAGAAGGGAATCGACATACATGAATGACACGATGCAGGCCTATATCTACACCGGCGCAGGGGGACCAGAAGTGCTTGAAGCACAGGCTCGCCCAATCCCGGAAACGGCAGATCATGAAGTACTAATTGAGATTGCCGCCTTCGGCCTGAACCGGGCAGATGTCCAGCAGCGCAAGGGTGTTTACCCCCCACCTGCCGGTGCCAGCGACATCCCAGGGCTGGAAGTTTCCGGAACCATCGCCAAGGTCGGCAAGCAGGTCACCGAGTGGAACGTTGGTGACCGCGTGGCAGCTTTGCTTGCCGGAGGCGGCTACGCCCAGTACGTCAATGTCGAATCCTCCCACGTGCTGGCCGTCCCTGCCCAGATGGATCTAGTCGAAGCCGCGGGGCTCCCCGAGGTGGCCGCAACCGTGGTCTCGAATATTTTCCTTGAGGGAGCGCTCAAGGATGGAGAAACGATTCTGGTCCATGGCGGTTCCGGCGGAATCGGATCTATGGCAATCCAGCTGGCGAAGGCCGCCGGCGCGACAGTGATTGTCACTGCTTCGTCAGACGAGAAGATTGCGTACTGCAAATCGCTGGGCGCTGATGCGGGGATCAACTATCGCGAAGAAGATGTGCTGGAACGGGTTCGTGAATTGACCGCGGCCAAAGGTGTTGACCTGATTCTCGATGTGGTTGGTGCGAAATATCTGGCGATGAACGTGAAGGCGCTCGCCGTGGGCGGCCGCATGGTCGTCATTGGCTTGCAGGGCGGCGCCAAGGCGGAACTGGATTTGCGCATTCTGATGTCTAAGCGTGCCAGGGTTATCGGCACCACGTTGCGTGCTCGTCCGGCGAACGAAAAGACCATAATCGTCAAGGAAACTTCAGACCGTATTGCACCGTTGCTGGCAGAAGGGAAACTCAGTCTGAACGTCACCAGAACTTATTCTTTCGAAGCTCTCGTCTCGGCGCATGAACATTTTGATTCCGGGACGCATCTGGGAAAAATCGTCGTGCGGGCTTGATTTATCCATACCTCCGTCGCGTAAAGTGACCCGTGGTATTACCACGTGACTCGTTCCACAGGAACTAGTCATCCACATCACTTGAAAGATTCCGAGGAGGCTACTCCCAGTGAGTACCCAAGAAGCCCTGCCGCCGGCGGGCGTGGACCCAGAGATTGTCGAACGCGAAGATAAGCGGTGGACTCCGTTGCGCATCGCCGTCTGGGTTGTCATTGCATTGATCGGCGGCGTGGCCTGGTCCATGCTCGCATTCTCCCGCGGTGAAACCATCAACGCGATCTGGTTCGTTTTCGCCGCGGTGGCGACGTACCTGATCGCTTACCGGTTCTATGCGAAGTTCATTGAGCGCAAGATCGCCAAGCCGGATGATTTCCGGGCCACTCCCGGCGAGTATATGAATAACGGCCGAGACTTTGTGCCAACCGATCGACGGGTGCTTTTTGGGCACCACTTCGCGGCAATCGCTGGAGCCGGGCCGCTAGTTGGGCCGATCCTCGCAGCGCAGATGGGCTACCTACCGGGAACCATCTGGATCATCCTCGGTGTAGTTCTGGCCGGTGCGGTGCAGGACTACCTGGTCTTGTTCTTCTCGATGCGCCGTGGTGGGCGTTCGCTGGGCCAGATGGCCCGTGAAGAGTTGGGTCTGATTGGTGGCACCGCGGCGTTGATTGCGACTCTTGCCATCATGATCATCATTGTTGCCATCTTGGCGCTGGTGGTTGTCAACGCGCTGGGGGAATCTGCATGGGGCATCTATTCGGTGGGGCTGACGATCCCGATCGCATTGTTTATGGGGATTTATCTGCGCTTTATCCGCCCGGGCAAGGTACTGGAAATTTCGGTCATCGGCTTCGCGCTATTGATGTTCGCGATCATCTCGGGCCGTTGGATTGCTGAATCGGCGTGGGGTGCTGAGTTCTTCCACATGGAACGCACCACCATTGCATGGGCGATCATTGTTTACGGTGTCATCGCTGCGGTACTTCCGGTCTGGCTGCTGCTTGCGCCGCGCGACTACCTGTCGACCTTCATGAAGATCGGTGTGATCGGTCTGCTGGCCGTGGCCATCGTCGTAGTCCGACCGGAGATCAGTACCCCGGCCTTCTCCGAGTACGCCTCACGTTCAGACGGCCCGGTCGTCTCCGGCTCGCTGTTCCCGTTCTTGTTTGTCACCATCGCTTGTGGTGCGCTCTCCGGCTTCCATGCGCTCATCGCCTCGGGAACCACCCCGAAGCTGGTCGAGAAGGAACGCCAGACCCGCTTCCTGGGCTACGGCGGCATGCTCATGGAGTCCATGGTGGCCATCATGGCATTGGTTGCGGCGATCTCCATTGATCGCGGCATTTACTTCGCGATGAACTCCTCCGCCGCCGCGACCGGTGGCACCGTGGAGACCGCGGTGGCGTTTGTGAACTCCTTGGGACTGGCCGGCGTGGACCTAGTTCCAAGCCAGCTGACCGAACTGGCGGCCAACGTGGGCGAACCGTCGGTGGTTTCGCGAACCGGTGGCGCTCCAACGCTAGCGGTCGGCATTGCGGTGATCATGAATCAGTGGTTCGGTGGCGTCGCCATGATGGGCTTCTGGTACCACTTCGCGATCATGTTCGAAGCGCTGTTCATTCTGACCGCGGTAGATGCCGGGACACGCGTGGCTCGCTTCATGCTGCAGGACGCTATCGGTAACTTCGTTCCAAAGTTCAAGGACACTTCGTGGCGCCCCGGAGCCTGGATATGTACGCTACTCATGGTGGCCGGATGGGGTTACATTCTCATTCTCGGAGTCACCGACCCGCTTGGCGGCATCAATACGTTCTTCCCGCTGTTCGGTATCTCCAACCAGTTGCTTGCCGCTATAGCTTTGGCGGTGGTCATGACGATTGTGGCCAAGCGAGGCAACTTCAAGCACCTGTGGGTCATTGTGCTCCCGCTGGCGTTCGCCGTCGTGGTCACCTTCGTCGCCTCGTGGCAGAAGATTTTCTCCACGAACACCAAGGTTGGCTACTTCGCAAACCACAACGCGTTCAAGGAAGCCTTGGCCAACGGTGAGACTTCCTTCGGATCGGCAAACGGCGTTGAAGCCATGGAAGCCGTCGTGCGCAATACCGGTGTGCAGGGCTGGCTTTCGGTAATCTTCTTGGTGCTATCGGTCATCGTGATCGCCGCGGCGGTAGTCGAAACGGTCAAGGCGAAGTCCCTTGGCGGCGGAAAAGACACCGAGGACCCATACACGAAATCGAAAATCTTCGCTGCGCAAGGCCTGATCTCCTCGCCCGCAGAAAAGGCACTTGAAGCTCAGTGGAAGAATGTTCCAGATAGCCAAAGAGTGAGCCGTGGTGGACACTAAAATGGAAAAACTTCGCGAAAAGCTCGGCCAAGCTAGGCGTTTCATGGAAGGCATACTCGGTGCAGATAAGTACCGGCACTACCTGGAGCACTTGGCTAACACCCATCCCGAAGCCGAACCGATGACGGAACGCGATTTTTGGCGCGAATACACCAACTGGCAAGAACGCAACCCGCAAGGCCGCTGCTGCTAATTGGAGGGTAGAGCGAAGGAGTCTTGGAACTCGATTTCGAGTTCCAAGGCTCCTTTTCACGTCAAGCGAAGCCACGAAGCTGGGGAGTTTTGAGCAGCGACCGGTAGTCTGGTACTAGTCATTTCGTAGCGACCTAGCAAAAAAGAGTGTGATGGGGTTTTTCTCGCGTCTGCGCGAACAACGCGCAACAAACCGTGACCTTGGGCAAGGCGTATGGCGTCGCGCCCATGACAGGTTCGTGCGCTCTTTGGACCGCGTTTTCCAGGTCTTAGAAGGAATCGAAGACAACGACCTGTACAACGAGGTAGTTACGCAAGCCAATGAGCTGGCAGATCTGCTCCCGCAGGTGCGTCAGCTGTGCATCGATGCCCAGCGGGTGACGCCAAGCGATGACGAGCACATTCCGCAATCCACCTCCAAGGTGCACCGAGCGCTGACCAAGTCAGCCAACGACTTAGCCGCTACGGCTCAGGCAATTGCGATGATGCGCATGCAGGCCAAAGGTGGAGCAGAAAACAATATGCAACCGGTCGAACACCGTGCACAGATCGTCAAAGACGACATTTCGCACGCAGCCAAAATGCTGGCTGACGTGAGCTGAACCGTTGAAACATGGTGCCTTTCACCTCAAGTTCCGCTCCGATGCACTAAATTAGTTGCATGATCCAAACTATTCCACAATCTAATTTCCACGATGGCAACTGCATCGACCAGATCGGTTACGGCGTCTGGAAGATATCCGATGCCGACGCTGAGATCGCAGTTGGCAAGGCGCTGAAAGCCGGATACCGCCATATCGATACAGCCCGTATCTACGGCAACGAAGAAGGCGTGGGGCGCGCAATCGCCACCAGCGGCATTCCGCGTGGCGAAATCTTCGTGACCACCAAAGTCTGGAATTCCGACCAGGGCTACGACAAGACATTGGCGGCGTCCGAAGCCTCCCTCGAACGTTTGGGAACGAGCCACGTCGATCTTTACCTGATTCACTGGTTGCAGCCTCAGCGCGGCACCTATGTGGACACGTGGAAAGCCTTGATTCAGCTACAGAAAGACGGAAAGGCCACGTCTATCGGCGTCTGCAACTTCACCATTGAGGCCATGGACGAGCTCTATGAGCACACCGGTGTGCGTCCGGTGATCAACCAAGTTGAAACTCACCCGTACTTCCCACAGGCCGAGTTGCGCGCTTACGAAGCTAAGCATGGCATCGCCCACGAATCATGGTCTCCGCTTGGCCACGGCGGCGAGCTCTTGACCGACCCGGTCCTTTTAGGGATCGCCCAAAAGCATGAGGCCAGTGCGGCGCAGGTAGTCATCGCCTGGCATTTGGCTTTGGGCAACGTGGTGATTCCAAAGTCAGTCACCGATTCGCGAATCATCGAGAACCTCGAGGCAGTCGAGTTGAAGCTTGATGACGAGGACCTTGCTGCGATCAACGGGTTGGACCGTGGTCCCGAGGGGCGCATCGCGGCAGATCCGGCTACCTCAGACTTCGAATAAATCCGAATCTGCAGAGCATTGAATTTTGGACCCTGGTTTCGGTAGGAACCAGGGTCCTTGACTGCTTGAAACCCAGAGCGGTTGTCGAGATCCGCACTAGGCTGAGATCGGTGCATAATATCCCTCTTGCGACGGAACGCCGTCAGGCTTTCGGTGCAAGGCTGATCCTCACTGCGTTGAGTGCCGAAGCTTTAACTTCCAGCGGGTGCGGTTCCCCGGTATACATGATCGGCCCAGGATGGCCTGCGGTGCCCGGGCAAGCCGGTAATGCGCGGGGTACCGTCGCCCTTGACTGAAGTCCCAATCGTGTTCGTTCGCTCGGCGCTATTTTGGGGCATCTGACGAACTGCGGTCAGGACTCCTTGTAGCCGATAGCTGAAGCTCTGCGCATCGAACCGTGCGCAGGCTTATCTCGTATTTGGTGAACCCTGCTCATGTTCACATCGGATGTCCGCGTCTAGCTCCTTCCTGAAAGATGGCGGGGCTGCGAATTAGGAACCCATGAGTGTGCCCGTATCACGGAGCTTGTTGACCGCTGTCTGGCTTAGATTCGTACTGTCAGCAATCAGGCTTACCGCAACCCCGTTGCCAAGTGCTTCAAGGATCGAGTTTTCGAACTCTGCGATGCTCTGCTGTGCGTCTGCCAATTCGGATTCGTCTAGTTCGGCGTTTCCTTGGGACGCACGCCGCATACGTGCCTGCGCCGCCAGCATTGACCGCGTAGCGGCTTGAATCCGCGTCCAGTCATATCCCGCTGCCGGGGGCGGCGCATCGTTGCCGAAAACGAACATCCAGTCGTCCATTGAATATTCCCAACCGGGGAAAACCTGAGTTCCCCGCTCTTTGGAATGGATCCTACCTTCGTGAATAAACGGTGTCAATGCGTGACCTGTCAGCCGAGGTGAGAAGAGGCGAAGTTGAATCTAAAGAGGCCGGCCTTGGCTCTTTGGCGAACCTTTACTTGTGTAGGCAGATTCGTTGCCAGCGATTCTTCGAAGTCTTTTTTAGGGTAAAAGATGCATGATTGATTATCATTGTAGTAATCAGAATGAATAAAATTAAGGATGACTTCTTGCCTATGAAAAAACCGGGATATGACACCCTGATCTATTTTTGGTTGAGCATCGCGCTGAGTTTTTTAGGATTCTTCCTGCTGTTCTTCGGGGCTCAGCTGGCATTTCGAGACGGGGATCCTAATCCCTTGGCGCTTTCACCATTCGAGCTCGCCTCGACCGGCTGCTTCGCATTGGCCTTCATATTTGGGCTCGTCGTCATTCATAAAATCATCGCCATGTTGATGTTTTTGGTGCATAAGAAGCAGTGATGAGCGAGGCTCGGTGTCCCAAGACAGCGAAAAACCCCGGAAGCACACGGTAGTACCGGTGTCCGGGGTTTTTCTTCACACGAGCCCCCTGGCGGATTTGAACCGCCGACCTGCTCTTTACGAGGGAGCTGCTCTACCCCTGAGCTAAGGAGGCCGATACCTGAAAACAGGCACCTCGCTACTTTATCTGAGTACTCGAGAGATCGTCAAAACGAGCTGTTTCTGTGAAGCCTTAGATCAGCACACGGTGCCATCTTCGGGCGCCTTGCCATCGATCAAGTAAGCATCAACCGCCTCGGTGATGCAGTCATTCGAACGACCATATGCGGTGTGGCCATGCCCTTCAAAAGTCAGCAACGTTGCGCTGGACAATTGCGAGGCCAGCGACTGCGACCATTCGTAAGGCGTCGCGGGATCTCCGGTTGTCCCGACCACCAGGATCTCGCCGGAGCCCTTCGCCTGCAGCTCCGCAGGTGCCCCAGTCGCGTCATGCTCCCACTCGTTGCAGGTGATTGCGCCGTAGGAGAGATATTTCCCTAGGGTGGGGGCTACGCGCATTAACTCTTCGGCTTCGGTCTGCATCGTGGCTGGGTCTGCATCCATTGGCCGGTCCAGGCAATTGATAGCCACGAACGCGTCGGACGAATTCGATGTGTAGGTGCCATCTTGGCTTCGGTCGCTGGCGAGGTCTGCAAAGAGCAAGACCTGATCTACATCGCCTTCCATAGCTTCACGCATGGCAGTGGTCAGTATCGGCCAGCTCGAATTGTCATAAAGCGGAACGATGAATCCGTTGATGAAATCGATAATCGGTACGGTTCGGCCGTCGCTGGACACGAGCGGTTCATTTTCGATTTGAGCAAAGAACAGTTGCAGTTGCACTTTGGCTTCTTCAAGAGTCCCGTCAAATGGGCATGCTTCACTGTTCAAACAGCTTTCGAGCCAGGCATCGATCTCTCGCTCAAATCCCACGGCCTGCGCCCTGTTCACCTCAGCGGATGAAACTGAGGGATCCATGGCGCCATCTAGGACGAACCCGCCAACCCGCTGCGGAAAGAGCTCCGCGTAGGTGGCGCCGAGGAACGTGCCGTAAGAGAAACCAAGATAATCGAGTTTTTCGTCTCCAAGGGCTGCCCGGATGATGTCCAGATCCTTGGCCGCCGAAACGGTGTCCACATGTCCGAGCAAATCCCCGGTGTTCTGCGCGCACTCCTTGGAGTATTCCTTAGATTGCTTGATGATTTCTTCTCGGTCTTCTGGAACCCAGGCGCGTAGGTTCTGTTGCCGGCTCAGGTCGGTTTGCTCATCTGTCTGACATTTCACCGGGGAGCTCTTGCCTACGCCACGTGGGTCGAAACCGATCGTATTGAACTCACGCTGCAGATCATTGCTGAAAATATGGGGCACAGTTTCGGTGACCATGCCGAGGCCTGACCCGCCCGGACCGCCGGGATTTACCAGAAGGTTTCGTTTCGCACCTTCCGAAGCACGTCGATTCAGCGCAAGATCAATGCCCTCTTGCTCGGGGTTTTCATAGTCCAGGGGCACCTGGATAGTCGCGCACTCCACTGTGCTGCCGCATGGTTCCCACATCACGTCTTGATCGTAGTATTCGGCCAGTTCGCCCTGGGCTTCAGGAGCCGCAGTAGGCGGGGATTTGGTGGCCGAAGGGGCAGCGTCCGTATCGCTCGGCCCGGAGCCAGCGCAGGAAACCAAGGCGAGGGACAACGCCGCGCCCAGTGACGCGAACCGGAGCAGGGAAATACGTGCAGTCACTTTTGCGTCTCCTGTTGAAGTTGGGGTATCGGTCGTGGCAGCTGCTGATCTAGCGACGGCCTGGCTTTGGAAGTAGCCGGGCCATGAGCGCCTCAAGGGCGATCAGTTGATTAACGTTGGCGGCCAGGCGCTGACGCGTTTCGTTGATTGCATCAAGCTGGGCGAGTGTCTTCTCGCTGGGTTGCGCCGCTGCGTAGGCTTCTAGCTTCGAGCGGAGATGTTCGTTGATGAGTTCTATGCCCGAATGCAGTTGCAAACTAAGCACATCGCGGAAAAAGGTCGTCAGATCTATCAGAGTGCGGTCCAAGGAATCAAAAGTAGCGCGCCTGGCGAAACGCTTGGCATTTTCCTCTAGGGCCTTGAACTGTCCGCGCAGTCCCGGAGGAATATTTTCCTCTTCGCCCAAGCCATTTGCGTGGCGAAGCTCGGCAATCTGTGCGCTGAGCTGCGAACCGGTCATGGCTTCGGCATGCTCGCTGGCCAGCGCAGAGATGTCTGCCGCGGCAGACATCGCCTGGGGGAGGGTAGAGAGCCGCAGCGGCAGCGTGACGACCTTTTCACGACGCTCGCGAGCCTTTTCATCTCGGGCTAACATACGGGCAACGCCAATATGGGACTGCGATACTCGCGCGGCAAACTCTGCCATCTCCGGTTCCAAACCGTCGCGACGCACCAAAAGCTCGGCGACCTCCGCGGCCGCAGGCACCGACAAGTTGACCGCGCGGCAGCGCGAGCGGATGGTCACCAGCACATCGGCCGGTGAGGGCGCACAGAGGATCCAGATCATCTGTGCAGGCGGTTCTTCGATGGCCTTCAACAGCACATTGGTAGTGCGTTCGGTCATACGGTCTGCATCTTCGATGATGATGATGCGCCATTTGCCGTTACCGGCACGTTCTTGGGCGCGCGTGATCAGATGCCGGACATCTTCGATCTGATAGGCGACCTTACTAGTGGAAACGAAAGAAACATCTGGATGGTTGCCCGCCATTACTTTCTTACATGCATCGCACTGTCCGCAGCCCGCTGGAGTTTGTGTACATTGCAAGGCCGCGGCGAACGCCCGGGCCGCGGTGGTCCGTCCGGAACCAGGCGGACCGGTCACCAGCCAAGCATGTGTGGGGTTGCCTTGATCAACCTCGGAAATCAGCGAGTCGACCACACGCTGCTGACCGGCGAGCTCGGCAAATACCAGCCGGCTCACAACAGACCTGCAAGGTGTGTCGTGATTTCCTGTTGGAGCTGCTCAACGCTGCCTGTCGCATCGACAACCAGATAACGCCGTGGATCCTTGGCGGCAAGTTCGAGGAAAGCGCCGCGGATGCGTTCGTGGAAATCATCTGGTTCGGATTCCAGCCGGTCCGAATCCTCCACCCCGCCGCTGGCAGCGATTCGCCGAGCGCGACCATCCGCGGCAGAGATATCGAGGATGATTGTGGCATCCGGTTTCAAACCGGTGGTCGCAAAGTCATTGATGGCCGAGACAGCCGAAAACCCTAGGGATCGGCCCATGCCTTGATAGGCCAGCGAAGAGTCGACAAATCGGTCGCAAATCACGTGGGTACCCTCCGCGAGCTTTGGAGCGATGAGCTGCTGCACGTGGGCTGCGCGGGCCGCCGCATAGATAAGAGCCTCGGTGCGTGAATCGATGTCGCCGTGACCGTGTTCGAGCACCAAGGAGCGTAGTTTCTCGCCGATTTGGGTGCCGCCGGGTTCCCTAGTGGTCGCTACGCGGGCACCACGATTTTCCAACCACTGACGGGTCATGGCCACCTGCGTGGACTTGCCGGCGCCGTCGCCGCCTTCAAAGACGATAAACAGGCCGCGCTGGGATGCAGTCGAATCGATACTCACACCTCTACCCTAACTAACCGGGGTCGGGAAAAAGGACAGATTCCAGGGCTTCTGGCCAAGAGTGACGAACAAGCCGGGTAACACGGGCGGACATGCACGTAAACGCTTGTGCATTGCGCCGCTATGCGGGCGTAATCTGGTGCTCATGAGCCAACTGCCAGAATCAGCTACCGAAGCACAAACTTGGGACCCGAACACGCTTATCGTGGCCGGGGGACGTCCTGCGCACACCAATGACGGCCCGGTGAATCATCCGATCACGTTCACCTCGACCTACCACTCGCACGGGCTTGCCGGCACCGGGGATCGCGTGTACGCGCGATTCTCCAACCCAAGCTGGGACCCGTTCGAAGAAGTCTTGGGTCAATTAGAGCAGGCACAACATCCGGCATTGGTGTTTTCTTCCGGGATGGCGGCGATCTCCGCGGCGCTGACCCTGGTGCCCGAGGGCGGCGTGCTGGTCTTGCCAAAGCATTCCTATAACGGTTCGTTGGGGTTGAGCGCTGAACTGCAGGCAGCCGGACGCTTCAGTGTACGAGCTGTGGATGTGGCAAATACCGATCAGGTGCTGCGCGCGATGGACGGTGCCGACGTGCTGTGGCTGGAGTCTCCAACAAACCCGATGCTTGAGGTTGCGGATCTTCCCGCGCTGTTGGCGGCGGCCAAGTCCTCGGGTGTGCTCAGCATCGTTGACAACACCTTTGCCACCCCGCTATTGCAACAGCCTTTGACCTTGGGGGCTGATCTGGTGGTCCACTCGGTGACCAAATATCTGTCGGGCCACTCGGATCTGATCCTCGGCGCGGTGGTCACCAACGACGGGCAATTGCATAGCAAGCTGCACGGGCACCGCACCTTGCATGGAGCCATCGCCTCGCCAATGGACGTATTCCTGGCCCTGCGCGGGGTGCGTACCCTGTCGGTCAGGCTCGAACGCTCGCAGGCGAACAGCCAAATCCTGGCCGAGCGGCTGGCCGCGCATGCGAAGGTGAGCGCAGTACGCTACCCCGGTCTGCCAACGGATGTCGGACATCAGCGGGCCACCGAGCAAATGAGCGGCTACGGTTCGGTGATTTCATTTACCGCAGGTTCAACCGCCAAAGACGCGGACCGGATGATCGAAGAGCTCCGCCTGATCACCGGCGCCACCTCGCTGGGCGGAGTGGAAACTCTGGCCGAGCGCCGGGCGCGCCACGCGAATGAACCCGCCACCGTGCCGGAAAACTTGATCCGGCTTTCGGTGGGTATCGAAGCCGTGGAGGATTTGTGGCGGGATCTTTCCGGAGCCCTTGAACGAATCTGAAGACTCACGACCCCCAGGCCGATGGACGCGCCGGAGAGAAAGGTAGAGTGTAGATATGGACTTGGCACGAATAATCGAGATGTACTTGATGTATGCGCTCAGCATTGTTGTCGGCGTCGTCGCCGTCTGGGCATTGATCGATTGCCTGCGCCATCAGGCGTCGCGGTTTACCCAAGAAGGTAAGCGCACCAAGGGCTGGTGGATGGCATTGACCGGCGGCGCCACCATCATTTCGGTGTTGATGGTGCTTTCCGGCCCAGCCAGCAGCGGCGGCTTCCTGCAGCTGATCGCGGCCTGTGTAGCCTGCGTTTACCTGGCGGATGTCAAGCCCGCGGTCAGCGGCCAGAGCGGCAACTGGTACAACTAAGGGCAACAAGCTTTTCAACGCCTCGGACTTCGTCAAGCGAAGACCGGGGCGTTGTTTTTTGCTGACATGTCTTAACTTTCGGCTACGCGGTGCATCGCATTGGATAGGATGGAATGTATGACCCATACTTTGATCTTGCTTCGCCATGGGCAGAGCGAATGGAACGAAAAGAATCTGTTCACCGGTTGGTACGACGTGAACCTGACCGAAAAGGGACGGGCCGAAGCCGCTCGTGGCGGCGAGCTGCTGGCTGAAGCCGGCTACAAGCCAGAGGTGCTTCACACCTCGCTATTGACCCGCGCGATCACCACAGCCAACCTCGCACTGGAAACGGCTGGTCGTTCGTGGATCCCGGTCAACCGCAGCTGGCGCTTGAACGAACGCCACTATGGTGCGCTGCAGGGCAAGGACAAGGCACAGACGCTGGCCGAGTTCGGCGAAGAGCAGTTCATGCTGTGGCGCCGCAGCTACGATACCCCGCCCCCGGTCCTGGACGATGCTTCGGAATTCAGCCAGGCAACTGACGAGCGTTACGCGGACCTGGGCGACCAGGCGCCACGCACCGAGTGCCTCAAAGATGTGCTCGAGCGCATGCTTCCGTATTGGGAGAATGAGATCAAGACGGACCTGTCCGCAGGCAAGACCGTCATGGTCACCGCGCACGGCAACTCGCTGCGTGCGCTGGTCAAGCACCTGGACGGCATCAGCGACGAGGCCATTGCCTCGCTGAACATCCCGACCGGCATTCCGTTGGTGTACGAACTGGACGAGAACTTCCAGCCAATCACCGCCGGTGGCACCTACCTGGATCTGGAAGCTGCCGCAGACGCGATCAAGGCAGTCGCGAATCAGGGGCGTAAGTAGCACGTTCTGAGTTTGTACGGGGCGCACCAGCGCCGGCACTTTTGGGTGTCGGAAGCGGTGCGCCTCGTCGTTTCTTAAGCGCAAAGTTCAAATGAATGTCAGGCTGTGAGCGAAACAACGACACAGGATTGTGTTTCTGGCATTAGTATGCTGTAATCTCCTATTTCGAATAGGCTCAATGGCTCACGTTAGGAATGCAATTCGTGGCAACTGATTACGATGAAGTCCGCCCGGACGTTGCCGAGGCGCGCAAGGCTTCTCTAGACGCGGTTAAGTCCGCAAACGCACCAGACGCGAAGAGCGTCGTGCGCGAGCTCGACGAGGCCGATCACACCGACGGTATGGACCTTCCAGGCGCAGACCTGTCCAATGAGGAACTGACCGTTACGGTCGTCCCGCAGAAGGAAGACGAGTTCATCTGCGGCTCGTGCTTCCTGATCCGCCACCGCTCACAGCTAGTTCGTGAAGAGGGCATTGTAGGTTTCTGCGTCGAGTGCGAAGGCTAAAGCCGGAAATACTCTAGCCTCCGGCATGTCCGGGGGACGCACACATGAAGGGTGGGACACCGATACGGTGTCCCACCCTTACTGCGTTAACTTCTGACTCTCGGGTCGCTTAGCACCAACCACTAGATATTTTGGTGACCTTGGGGGTTGCGCTATCCCACTCGATAGTGCCGCGGAAGGTTGTCTCCAGATCTTTCGTTTCGTATTCGTAGTACTCGGTGTCGTTCTTCTTGTACTTGAACTTGGTGCTTTGAGCGATGAAACTGTTCTGGCTCAGGCTTTCCAGGCCGCCGGTCTGCTCCGTCAACTTCATCGATGCGAGATCTTTCTGGCGTAGCTCGTAGGGACAGCCATCCGCCATATTCGTAGGAGGCGTGACACACGCCGTAGCGAAGTCCTGCACGGCCTTCAACGCGAGTTCTCGTGGCCGAAGACAGCTCCCGGGTAATCTCCACATGTGCGTTGCCGTCAACGCTGTAGGTGAGGCGAAGCGGTTCGGTCGATGCGGCGATGAAATCCGTGGACTTTCCCTTGACCTCATAAATTCCAGGGAAGGCAAAGAACTCGCCACTGAAATTTTCCTGCTCTGCGAATGCTTAATAGGAAGTAATCGGCCATGTAGCTCGTAGTGACTATATATTTCTGTGAACCGCCAGGCAGAGCTGTTGCCCTGGATCGTGACTAGCGGTAGGCAATAGACTTGGGCGCCCGCAAAAATGGCCTTGGGCCGGTGAGGAAATCACCGGCCCAAGGCCATCGAAGTACGTCGGCGCTAGTGCGCTAACTTGCGGAGCTTAGAACTCTGCTGGATCCCATTCGCCGGTTACCAAGTAGGTCACTTTGCGGGCAACGGAGACGCCGTGGTCACCGAAGCGCTCGAGATAGCGGCTGGTGAGCGAAACATCCACGGTGGTCGGCGCCGTCTCGTCCCACGCGTCGTCGGCGATCACGGTGAACACACTGGAATGCAACCCATCCAGCTTGTGGTTCAATTCGATAATTGCCCGGGCAATGGCCAAGTCACGAGTTTCGAGCAGTTGACCGACTTCCTTGGCGATCTGAATGTCGATCTCTGCCATCTGTGAGAATGTGTCGGAAATCTGCGCGGGGATCGCCGGGTTCGGGAAACGCAGGCGGGTTAGCTGGGCTAAGTGGCGCGCCAGGTCTCCCATGCGCTCTAGCGAAGCGCTCATGCGCAGCGAGCCTACGATCATGCGCAGATCCGAAGCCACCGGCCCCTGGAGTGCCAAGGTGTCGATGGCGCGCTCGTCGAGCTGGTTCTGCAGGAAGTCGATCTTCGCATCGGCTGCGATAACTTCCTGAGCCATATCGACATCGGCGTTTGCCAGCGATTCCCATGCACGGTCCATCGCGATGGCAACCAGCTTGGACATCTCGATCAGCTCTTCACCGATTTGCTGCAGATCTGCCTGAAATACCTTGCGCATTGAAGGTCCTTTCGAGTTACGGAATCCCACACCCTGATTTTGGGCATGACGGAGGGTCTGCCTCCACCTTGTCAGCGGGTTATTAACGAATATCCCACGGAAAGTGAACGTTTGGTGAATAGGATAGCGAAAAGTCCTATTTCGCGTCATTTGAGACCAGCCCCCAGCGCGTTGGAAGCTAGTCTGATTATGTGAACGAAGTAATTTCGACCCTGCTCGCCGGCCTGCTCGGTTTGACCTTGGGACTTGTCGGGCTTGCCGCCTACCGTTTCTCGCAGCGGCGTGCCTCCGGCCTTCCCGATGTTGACGAACCGGTGCTGCCCGAAGGCGCCGCCTCGGTGCTTTCGGTCATTGGCCGCGCGTTCGTGATCCTGGACGACGTGGACGGAGTGGTTCGCGCCAACCCCGCCTCCTATGCCTACGGGCTGGTACGCGGGCATACACTGGTCCACGAGGAGCTGGCGACGCTGGTGCGTCAGGTACGCGCCGACGGTGTGATCGCCGAGAGCCAGTACGAGCTGCAGCGGGCCACCCTGGGCGCCGGACAGCTGATCGTGCACGTACGTGTTGCGCCGTTGGGTGATGAGTACATCCTGCTGCTCGCCGATGACCGCACCGAGATCACCCGCACCGAGGCCATGCGCAATGACTTCGTGGCCAACGTGTCGCACGAGTTGAAAACCCCGGTGGGCGCGATGTCGCTACTGGCCGAGGCGATCAGCGACGGCGCCGATGACCCGGTGGCGGTGCGCCGTTTCTCCACTCGGATGCAGAAGGAATCCCGGCGCCTGGCCGCACTGGTCCAGGACATCATCGAACTCTCCCGGCTGCAGTCCAGCGACTCAATCCTGCACGGGGCCGATGTGGCCATCGAATCGGTGATCAGCGAGGCGGTTGACCGCAACAAGCTGCTCGCCGAGGAAAAGGGAATCAGCATTACCGTGGGCGGTCAGCTTGATGCCGCGATCTACGGCGATGCGGATCTGCTGATGACTGCCCTGCGCAACCTGATCGACAACGCGATCCGCTACTCACCGCCAAACACCACCGTGGGTGTGGGGCTGCGCCAGCGTGACGGCTACGCGCAGATCTCCGTCACCGATCAGGGTCCGGGCATCTCCGCCGAAGAGCAGGAGCGCGTCTTCGAACGCTTCTACCGGGTGGATGGGGCACGCTCACGGCAGACCGGCGGAACCGGCCTGGGACTGAGCATCGTCAAGCATGTGCTGGCCAACCACGGCGGCGAAGTATCGCTCTGGTCGCAGCCCGGGCAGGGATCCACGTTCACACTCAGACTCCCCATAGTGGATGAAGAAGGGGCCGAGCCATCGGAATTGGCCACCGATACGACGAAGGATAAAGCGAACGCCACGCGTGTGGCGGATCGTGAAGGAGGACGCCGATGACCCGCATATTGATCGTTGAGGACGAAGAGTCGCTCTCGGACCCGCTTTCTTACCTGTTGGAACGTGAAGGTTTTGAGGTGCGCATCGCCGACGACGGTATTGTGGCTGTCACCGAATTTGAGCGCCACGGCGCCGATCTGGTGCTGCTAGATTTGATGCTTCCTGGACAACCCGGTACCGAGGTGATCCGTCAGATCCGCGCCACCAGCCAGGTCCCTGTCATCATGCTCACCGCCAAGGACTCCGAAATCGATAAGGTGGTGGGCCTCGAGCTCGGCGCCGATGACTACGTCACCAAGCCGTACTCCTCGCGTGAACTGCTGGCCCGCATTCGAGCGGTGCTGCGCCGACAGGGCGAAGTCGAGGAGCTGATCACCAACGTGGTCACCGCCGGGCCTGTGCGCATGGATGTCGAACGCCATGTGGTTTCGGTCAGCAATACCGAGGTCGCGATGCCGTTGAAGGAATTCGAGCTGCTCGAAATGCTGTTGCGCAACGCAGGTCGCGTGCTGACCCGCGGACAGCTGATCGACCGGGTCTGGGGCAGCGATTATGTCGGGGACACCAAAACTCTCGACGTGCATGTCAAGCGCCTGCGGTCGAAGATCGAGGAAGATCCTGCAGTCCCAGAGCATCTGGTGACGGTACGCGGGCTCGGATACAAATTCGTCGCTTAGCTCGTCGCTGAACTAGCGCAGAAATGCAAAAGGCTTCGGCCTTCGAGAATCTTCCATCGAGGAGGAATTCTCGAAGGCCGAAGCCTTTGTCGTTTAGAAAGCGCTTAGTGGCCCGAAGTGGATTCGTGCTCTACCGGCTTCAGGTGTTCGGTGGTGGCCGAGTCGTATCCGCCCGGAACGAAGTCGCGGTATTCGGCGAGGGTGCCGTCGACTACCGGAACGCTGAACTCGACGGTTTCGCCGTCCGCGGTGAAGATGGTGACGGCGTGCTCGCCCTGGTTGACGCCAAGCGAGGAGATGACGGTTTCGTTAGCGTCGTCTTCCAACTTGATGACCTCGTTGGCCGGAACCTCGATCGTCACGGCAGATGCCGAGCCGGCCTTGATGCTCACGCTTACTGCGCTGTCTCCGTCATTGACCACTGAGCCGATCAGGCGGGCCTCGGAAGCGTCGGTGTTTGCGACGAACATCAGGTTGCGAACCTCGGCGTCGGCAACATCAACGTGGATGCCATCGGATGCGTTGTACTGGGTGGTAGTCGCCTGCTGGTTGATGGCGCCACAGCTGGTGACACCGAATGCCAGGGCAGCCACGGCTAGGGACGCAGCGATGCGGCGTCCAGCGGTCATGCGTGCGGTGATCACGACACTAACTCCTCGGTGAGAATAATGAGTTGCGGGTTTCGCGGCCATTTATCGGTGTTCCGCACCCAAGGCGCGGGGCAGCACGAAGACCACGACTGCTACTAAGCCTAACCGTAATTCGCGCCAGAACGTGATTTAGCGACGGGCAACACATCGATTTCGACAAGTTGTAGATAAGTTGAGGCGGCTTGTGGGAGAGGGGTGAGCCGCGCAACCTATTAACTTCATACCACGTTTCTCCCGCAAGTGGAAGAGGGAATTCCGCGTCTTTTCGGGGTTATTGGGGTCATGGTGAAGATTTCCCAGAGCGTGCCCGTGGTAGACTGGGAGGTGGGAAAGGGGTTTATTCACATGGTTTTTGAGGTTGGCGAGACTGTTGTCTACCCGCACCACGGCGCGGCAATGATCGAAGAGATCAAAATGCGCAAGATCAAGGGCGAAGAGAAAATGTATCTCAAGCTCAAGGTGGCTCAGGGCGACCTGACCATCGAGGTTCCAGCAGAGAACGTTGATCTCGTTGGCGTGCGTGACGTGGTAGGTCAGGAAGGCTTGGACCATGTGTTCGATGTCCTTCGTGCTGAATTTACTGAAGAGCCGACCAACTGGTCGCGTCGTTACAAGGCAAACCTAGAAAAGCTTGCCTCCGGTGATGTCATCAAGGTGGCAGAGGTCGTTCGTGACCTTTGGCGCCGTGAGAATGACCGTGGCCTGTCCGCAGGCGAAAAGCGTATGCTCTCCAAAGCCCGTCAGGTATTGATCAGCGAATTGGCTCTTGCCAAGGACCTGGACGAGACCAAGGCAGAAGGCCTGCTGGACGAAGTTTTGGCCTCCGCCTAAATTTCGTCGAGTTATCGAAGCCTGATGCCGAACGACAAGTAACCGTGGGACGCTGGAAAGCGACCCACGGTTTAGTCATTTAACCGCAGTTCTAATGCGGGATAAGCTGGGATTCGTGAGTGAGCAACGAGAAGAATCGGTAGCGGTCATCCTGGTAGCGGCCGGCTTGGGGACTCGCCTAGGTGCGGGCCTGCCCAAGGCGTTAGTTGAGGTCCACGGCAAATCGCTGGCCGAGCATGCACTGGACCGCATTCTCGAAGTGGGTGGAGTCAACGACGTAATCGTGGTGGTACCGCCGAAGGACTCCCGGCTTACCGAACGCCTTGCCGACTACCCGTCGCTGGTGCGTACAGTCCCCGGCGGGAACAGCCGCGCGGCCTCCGTGCGCAATGGTCTGGCCGCGGTCTCCGCGCAGATCACGCGAATCCTGGTTCATGACGCGGCACGCGCCTTCGCCCCGGTATCCCAATACGAGCTGATACTCTCCGAGCTGCGCAAGCCCGCAGTCCAGGCAGCCATCCCGGCCCTGGCGGTGACCGACACGATCAGCGTGGTCGGCACGGACGTGGGCTTGGGTTCGCCGACTATCGTAGAAACGCCGGATCGCAGCACCTTGCGGGCGGTGCAAACCCCGCAGGGATTCGACGCCCAGACCCTCATCGATGCTCATGCGCAACTCGACCACTACAGCTCCGAAGAATTAGCACGCGTCACCGATGACGCTTCGATCGTTCGCGTCCACGGGGTTGAAGTGCACGTCGTGGCTGGCGACGCGCGTTCGCTGAAGGTCACCCACCCTGAGGATTTGGATACCGTGGGGCGATTGTTCACCACCGCCGCAACGAAGAACCTGGAGAAAAACTTGGCCATCCCACGCATCGGCAATGGCATCGACGTGCACGCGGTCAGCACCGACCCATCACGGCAAATGTGGCTGGCAGGCCTTTTCTTCCCCGACGATATCGGTCTGTCGGGACACTCGGACGGGGACGCGGTAGCCCACGCTGCCTGCGACGCATTGTTCTCCGCCAGCGGGATTGGCGATCTGGGAACCCACTTTGGGGTGGATCGACCCGAATTTGCCGGGGCAAGCGGTGTGAGCCTGCTTGCAGAAGCTGCGCGTCTGGTCCGAGGCGCGGGGTTCGAGATCGGCAACGTTGCGGTGCAGTTCGTGGCCCGCCGTCCACGCTTCGCGGCGCGCCGCGAAGAAGCCAATCAACTGCTCTCTGAAGTCCTTGGTGCCCCAGTCAGCGTCACCGCAACCACCAGCGATGGATTGGGCTACGAGGGGGAGGGCATCGGGGTCACCGCATACGCCACCGCGCTGGTCTATCCGGCCACTCGGGCAGGGCAGTAAACAACGCGTCAGTGCGTTCCTTGTCGCATCCCCGCACAACCACCGGTTTCTTCGGATAACCTTAAAGATGTGAGCCTGCGATTTTATGACACCAAGACTGCGTCCGTACGAGACTTTAAGCCGTTAACCGACGGCGAAGTCAAGCTGTACTACTGTGGCGCAACTGTGCAGGGCATGCCGCACGTGGGCCACGTGCGCAGCGCTATTGCCTACGACATCTTGGTGCGCTGGCTGGAATACCGGGACTTTACCGTCACCACCGTGCGCAATGTGACCGATATCGACGACAAGATCTTGGAAAAGTCGTCGAACTCCTTCGCCGAGGAATTTGCCGCGGATCAGCACTACCCGCCACGGGAGTCTTGGTATGCGCTGGCCTACCGCTTCGAACAAGAGTTTGCCAACGCCTATGCAGCGCTCGGAGTACGCAGACCGACCTATGAGCCACGCGCTACCGGCCACATCACCGAAATGCATGAGCTGATCGAAACCTTGATCTCCCGCGGTCATGCCTACCCGGCCACCGATGACTCCGGAGACGTGTATTTCGACGTACGCTCCTTCGAGGCCTACGGTTCACTGACCCGACAGAAAATCGACGATATGCAGGCTGCCGCCGACGCCGATCCGCGTGGCAAGCGAGATCCGCGGGACTTCGCCCTGTGGAAGGGACACAAGGAAAGCGATCCCTACACCGCGTCGTGGACGAGCCCCTGGGGCCGCGGGCGACCGGGCTGGCATTTAGAATGCTCGGCTATGGCCGCCAAGTACCTCGGCACGCACTTCGACATCCACGGTGGTGGGCTAGATTTGCGCTTCCCGCACCATGAAAACGAATTGGCGCAGTCAACCGCCGCCGGTCAGGGCTTTGCCAATTACTGGATGCACAACGGCATGGTCACCTATGCCGGGGAAAAAATGAGCAAGTCCATTGGCAACACCATCTCCCCGGAAGAAATGCTGCAGCTGGCCGAACCTCGCGTGGTGCGCTACTTCCTAGGTCAGGCGCAGTACCGTTCGCAGCTGGATTACCGTCCCGATTCGCTCACCGAAGCCGCCGCCGCCGTAGAACGCATCGACACTTTCATTTCCAACGCCACGTACCGAGCCGCCAATACCGGGCTCAGCGTGGAAGCTACTTCGGTACCCGAAGCTTTCGGCTTCGCCATGGATGATGACCTGAACGTGCCGATGGCCTTGGCTGTGCTTCATGAGACGGTCCGCCGCGGCAACGCCGCACTGGATGCGAACGAAGAACAGACTGTAGCCGAGGCGCTCGACCAGGTACTTGCCATGACGCAGGTTCTTGGACTGGACGATGCACGTAGCGTCAGCACCGGGCAGGGAAGTGCCGAAACCGAAGCGCTGGACACGCTAATTCAGGCACAACTGGCCGAACGTACCCAGGCGCGAGCCGCTAAGGATTGGGCTCGATCAGACGCCATTCGCGACGCGCTAGCCTCCGCGGGCATCACCGTTGTTGATTCCGCGGACGGTGCCCGCTGGACCCTGACGAAGTAACCGCACCCGCGGCCATACGAAGAATTCAAAACAAAGGACACATCAAATGAGTAATCCTCAAGAACGCGCGGGAGCGGTTCGCAAGGGCAAGAAGGGCCCAACCAAGGGAAGTGGCGGCAAGGGCCGCCGTTCCCTGGAGGGCAAAGGCCCGACCCCGAAAGCCGAGGATCGTCCTTACCACAAGGCCTACCGCACCAAGGAGCTGGCCGACCGCGCAGCTACCAAGCGCAGCGCGGCTAAGCGTAATGACCGGATTAAGGTCAATGCCGAGATGGTGACCGGCCGTAATTCGGTCGTTGAAGCGTTGCGCGCCGGCATTCCGGCGAAGGCACTGCACGTAGCCATCCGCATCGAAGTTGATGACCGAGTGCGCGAGTCGCTGAAACTCGCCGCCGCTCAGGGTATTCCGCTGATGGAAGTGAGCAAGCCGGAGCTAGAACGCATCACCGACGGCGCGATTCACCAGGGCATGGCCCTGCAGATCCCACCGTACGAATACAAAGACGCCGTGCAGTTGGTGCAGAAGTCGGTCAAAGACTACGACCGCGGTTACTCACGTACCCAGCCGCTGTTCATTGCGCTGGATGGCATTACCGATCCGCGCAACCTAGGCGCGATTATCCGTTCGGCTTCGGCCTTCGGCGCAAACGGTGTGATCATCCCCGAGCGGCGCAGTGTGGGCATGACCGCTTCGGCGTGGAAAACCAGTGCCGGAGCAGCGGTACGTGTGCCAGTGGCCAAATGCAGCAACCTGACCAACGCGCTGAAGGAAATCAAGGCCGCAGGCATCTTCGTCATCGGGTTGGACGCCGGCGGAGATATGGATCTGCCGAATCTGGAACTGGCTACCGGCCCACTGTGCATCGTGGTCGGTTCGGAAGGTAAGGGACTGTCGCGTCTGGTCCGCGAGAACTGCGATGCGATTGTCTCGATCCCGATCGACTCGGCCATGGAGTCGTTGAACGCATCCATGGCAGTTGGCATCTCGCTTTACGAGGTTTCGCGTCTGCGTAACGCCGAAAGCAAGTAAGTTCTTTCTTTTCTGTTGGGCCTGTTTCCTGTGATTCCGCGGGAAAGCAGGCCCAACTGCTTTAAGCGTGAGCTGCTTCATAAGAATGTTTTTGACGGTTTTTTCTCGGAGACCAGCTCAACGAGCCACGAATTCCCGTAATGACAGGGAAGTTTGGATGAATAACGGGCCATGCGCCCGATTTTGCGTTCACCTCAAAGACGTGTAGAGTTATTTCTCGCGCCGCTTGAACGGAAAGCCCGAAAGGGAACGAAATTCAAGAGACGTAAACAAGTGGAAAACATGGAGTTGACAACAGTCAACAAGATGGTAACC
>NZ_JBQSYL010000033.1:0-43195 GCF_052379245.1 Glutamicibacter sp. AOP12-B1-11
CCCGGGCGTCCCCCGGCCCCCCGCCCGTTTAATTGCCGGCCTTGGCTCGGCGGCTACTTCTGCGCGAGCAGCCGCTCGACGCGCGGCTTGACCTCGGTGGCCAGCAACGTGATTGATTCCAGGAAGTGTTCCTGGGGCAGCCCGCCGATGTCGCTTTGCAGGAAGTGGCGCATGTGGCCCAGGTATCCGTGCAGGTGGACGATGCGTTCGGCGATCTCGTCGGGGGAGCCGACGTAGTAGGCGCCGGGGGCGGCCGCCTGGGCGTCGAAGGCTCGTTTGTCCGGTTTCGGCCAGCCGCGCAGGCGTCCCATTTCGATGTTCAGGTTGTACCAGCCCGGGTAGAAGCGTTCCACCGCTTCCTTCGTGGAGGGCGCGACAAGCCCCAGCGCCGCTACCGAAACCTTCAGGGTCTGCAGTGCGTGTCCGGCGGCCGCCCCGGATTTGCGGTAGAGCTCTGCCAGCGGCGCAAAACGGTGCGGGGCACCGCCGATGATCCCATAGGAGACCGGCAATCCGAGCCGGCCGGCACGCGCCGACGAGGCTGCGTTTCCTCCGGTGGCGAGCCAAATCGGCAGTTTGTTCTGCGCCGGGCGGGGCACTACCGCCAGATGCGCCAGGGCCGGGCGCGTGGTTCCGGACCAAGTGATGTTTTCGGAGGCGGAGTCGTTGATGCTCATGAGCAGATCCAGTTTCTGCTCATACAGCTCGTCATAGTCCTGGAGGTCAAAGCCGAAAAGGGGGAAGGTTTCGACCGAAGATCCACGGCCGGCGGTGATCTCCACCCGACCGCCGCCGGAGATGATATCTGCCGTGGCAAATTGCTGATAAATCCGCACCGGATCATCGGTGCTGATAATGCTTGCCGCGCTGCCCAACGTGATGTGCTTCGTGGCGGCGGCGGCCGCGCTGATCAACGCGCCGGGGGAGGAGGCCGGCATGGTGGTGGTGTGGTGTTCGCCGATTCCGAAGTAGTCAAGACCGCTGGCATCTGCATGCTTGATGGCTTCGAAGAGGTTGCTGATCGCTTGGGCGGTGGAACCTAGCGAACCGTCGGGGTTTCGCTGGGTGTCGCCGAAGCTATAGGCGCCGATATCCATGGTGGCAAGTTCCTTTGGGTGAGTCGGTTGTCGGGCTAGTTGGAGAGGCGAACCGCATGCAGCAGCCCGTTGAGCTCGGAGGCGTTAAACCTTCCGTTGAAGATCTCGCTTCCCGGTTCGAAGTGCCGCCCGGCGGCCAAGTCGCCGGCATCCACTGCGTCGAATCCGATATGTTCGATAAATCCGCGCAGCACCGTCTTGGCTGCGGAATTATCGCCGGCGATCGCCAGCGCCCTGCGTTCGCCGGTTGCGGCGGGAAGCGCGTCGGGTTCCATCTCGTGATAGCCGATGTGGTTGAAGGATTTCAGCACATGAGAGGCCGAGAGGAAGGCCGCAACGACTTCGCTGGAAGTCAGTGCGGTATTCACGAAGTCGGGGATCTCCCCGTCGGTGGCGGACCAGTAATTCATCGCGTCCACGACGATCTTGCCCGACAGCGCATGGGAGTCGAGGTCCTTGAACTTGTGCAATGGGATGGCCACGATGACCAGGTCGGCGGCGGCCGCTTCGGAGGCGTCGACTGCTTCGGCTCCCGGGGTGACGATCTCGATGATCAGCGAGTTTTCTTCGGCGGGTTTTGAGGTTGCGAGCTTAACTCGATACCCGGCCGCGAGGGCCAAACGGGCAATAGCGGTACCTACGCGGCCGGCTCCAAGAATGCCGATCGTTGCCTGTGGGGCTAAGCGGGCCCCTTCGAGTGTGTTCACCAAAGCCATCCTTCAAAGATTTATGCTGTTTTACAGACTATATTTGCGGCAGAACATCTTGGCAACCCCATTGCTTCGGATATGATGGTGATCATGAGCACCTCACGCAGCACACCCCTCGGCGCCCACCAGCCACTTCCCGGTTTCTTTCCAGGGGACCTCGGGTGGCACCTGGGGATGATTCTGCGCGGACATCAGCTCGCGATGGCGCAGAGCGTCGCGCCAGTGCCGGGGCAGGTGCGCGGATATCAGTTGCTTTCGACCGTGGTGCATCGCGATCCTGCGAACCAGCAGGCGCTCGGCTCCCATCTGGGGATCGACCGC
The DNA here is from genome assembly GCF_052379245.1 of Glutamicibacter sp. AOP12-B1-11. Classification (NCBI taxonomy): domain Bacteria; kingdom Bacillati; phylum Actinomycetota; class Actinomycetes; order Micrococcales; family Micrococcaceae; genus Glutamicibacter; species Glutamicibacter sp. AOP12-B1-11. Next base: position 2,129 of record NZ_JBQSYL010000033.1, read on the forward strand.
ACGGTGCTGACTTACCTGATCGACGAGCTGGTTGAAGCGAATCTGGTGGAGCGCGTTGCCGCGCCCAGCGACCGTCGCGCGCGCAAGATCATTGCCACCGCGCAAGGTGTCAAGCTGCTCGAAGAACTCGAGGTGAAGGTGGCTGCGGCCGAGCAGGAATTGCTCGCCGGCTTGAATGACGCGCAAAGCGCGCAGCTGGCCGGGCTAATCTCAACCCTGTCGGCAACGATTCATAACGCACAGCCCGGTGCGAACCCCTGTGAAGCCATGGATCAGCTGGGCTAGCTGGAACCGCGCGCTGGGTAGTGCGCGACCGATTCCTTGGGCGCCTCCGCAGTGCCGGCATCCTTTGGCCAAGGGGTGGCCCTCGGCAAGTTTGCTCGCGAGCTACGCCCGCCTATTTCCGTTGTCATTGGCTAGCGACAGTTCAATGAGTTTTGCGGTGCGGTAGGGGATGAGCTCCGCCATGGACAGTGCAGAATCCGCCCGATTGACCCCTTCGATACTCAGCAGCAACCCATGGACACGGAAGAGCTCCTCGGCATTCGCCGCGGCGGCGCGCACCAGGATATCTGCCGAGCCGGTCAGCCCGTGCGCTTCGAGTACCTCCGGAATCTCTTCCAGCTTTTTGGCGATATCCTCCAAATGGCGCTGGTCCACATGCAGTTCGATAAAGGAAAGCAGCCCGAATCCCAAGGCGGTTGGCGGGATGCGTCGATCCACGGTGGAGAGAACCTCGGTCTCCAGCCGGTTGAGCCGGGACTGCACGGTATTTCGGCCCAGGCCCAGCGCATTTGCCAGCGCTGAAGCGGTCCGGCGAGCGCTGCTGGACAGCGATAGGAGGATCCGTCGATCGGTGGCGTCTAAAGGCTGCATAATGCGCACATTAGCACTCGCGCAAGGGCCAAGATAGTGCGTTTTGCTTTAATTCTTTTCTTGCCATTGTGCAACATGTGCTATGTGAGTAGCATCACAGGTAGGTGGTAATGCTGAACTAGCCGTCCACCACTGACTACGCGAGAGTAAGGATGCCGATCGTGTCCACCAAGCACATCGACGTAGCCGCAGGTTGCCTACCTACGCACCAGCTGCTCAACGTCTCCGGAGAAAGAACTCCGGACGAAGAACTAGACCATCACCTCACCGGGCTTACCGAACAAGACCTGGCCGACTTCCTGCGCGACATGGTTGTTCTGCGTCGCCTGGACAATGAGGCCACCGCCTTGCAGCGCCAGGGCCAATTGGGCTTGTGGGCACCGTTGCTCGGCCAAGAAGCCGCACAGATCGGCTCGGTGCGCGCCACCCAAGACGACGACTTCATTTTCCCCTCCTACCGCGAGCACGGAGTTGCCTGGGCCAGGGGAGTCAAGGCCGAAGACCTGCTCAGCGTCTGGCGCGGCGCCACCGCCAGCGGGTGGGATCCGCACGAGGTAAATATTGCCTGCCAGCAAATTGTGATTGGCTCCCAAGCGCTGCACGCCGCCGGTTATGGCATGGGCATCAAATTTGACGGCGGAGAGCAAGTGGCCGTGGCCTACTTTGGCGACGGAGCCACCAGCCAGGGAGATGTGAACGAAGCGCTGATCTTCGCCGCAAGTTACCAAGCCCCGGTGCTGTTCTTCTGCCAAAACAACCAATGGGCCATCTCGGAGCCGGTAGCGCTGCAAAGCCGCACGCAGATCGCCGACCGCGCCAGCGGATTCGGCGTGAAGACCTGGCGGGTAGACGGCAACGACGTGCTCGCGGTCTATGCGGCGACCAAGGCCGCCTTGGCGCACGCCCGCCACGGGCTGGGCCCGACCTTTATCGAAGCCGTCACCTACCGCATGGGATCCCACACCACCGCAGATGATCCGACGCGCTATCGCAAGAACGCGCAGCTCGAAGAGTGGAAGGCCAAGGATCCGATCGATCGCTTGGTCAATCACCTGACGGTGCTCGGCGCGGACGTGCAGTCCTATCAGCAGCGTGCGCAGAACGCCGCGGACAAACTCGCCGCCGACCTGCGCGAAGCCATTACCAATATGCCGGATCCCGAACCCAGCGAGCTCTTCGAGAACGTGTACTCCGAGGTCCATGAGCCCAACCGCAGGGAAAAGGAAAACTACCTGCAGTACCTCGCAGACTTCCAGGACGGTGAAGCATGAGCACCTCAATGATGAAGGCGCTAAACCAGTCCTTGCGCGACGCGCTGACCGAAGACGAAAAGGTGGTGCTGCTCGGTGAGGACATCGGCACCCTGGGTGGAGTCTTCCGCATCACCGACGGGCTGAAGGCGGAATTCGGCGAGCATCGGGTGGTTGACACTCCGCTGGCCGAATCCGGAATTGTCGGCAGCGCCATTGGCCTGGCTTACCGCGGCTACCGCCCGGTGGTGGAGATCCAGTTCGACGGGTTCACCTACCCGGCCTTCGACCAGCTGGTCTCCCAGCTGGCGAAGCTGCACTTCCGCTCGCGCGGACGGGTGAAGATGCCGGTCACCGTGCGCATACCCTACGGCGGCGGCATCGGTTCACCCGAGCACCATTCGGAATCACCGGAGGCGTACTTCTCGCATACCGCTGGGCTTCGGGTCTTCGCCCCGTCCAGCGTAGAAGATGCCTACGTGATGCTGCGCCAGGCGATCGACTGCGATGACCCGGTGATCTTCTTTGAACCCAAGCGCCGCTATCACGAAAAGGCGGAAGTCGAGCTGCGCACCCCGGAAAAGACCGGCTCGCCCAAGGCCAAGGTGCTCAATGTTGGCGATGACGTCACGGTGGTCGGCTACGGCCCTACGGTCTACACCCTGAAGGATGCAGTGCTGGCGGCCGAGGATGAGGGCATCGGCTTGGAGGTCATCGACCTGCGCTGCCTGGATCCGCTGGATCTGGACACCGTCGCGGATTCGGTGAAGCACACGGGCAAGCTTGTGGTGGTCCATGAGGCTAGCCGCACCTCGGGAATCGGCGCGGAGATTTGCGCGCAGATCACCGAAACCTGTTTCGACTATCTGGAGCACGCGCCGATCAGGGTGACCGGTTTTGATATTCCCTATCCGCCTTCGAGGCTTGAATCCCATCACCTGCCGGATCTGGACAAGGTGATGCATGCCGTGGATACGGTCATGCGCCGCAACGAGACGCACACTGGAGGTGCCAAGTGATGGCTCCGAATACTTTCAAGCTTCCCGACCTCGGCGAAGGGCTTACCGAGTCGGAGGTCTTGAACTGGAAGATCCAGGTAGGCGAACATGTCACGCTGAACCAGATCATCGCCGAGGTGGAAACCGCGAAGGCAGTGGTCGAGCTGCCCTCGCCGTATGCCGGGATCGTGCAGAAGCTGCATGCCTCCGCCGGTGAAGTGGTACCGGTCGGCGGGCCGTTGGTGACCTTTGGAGACGAAGCCGCGGCGCCGGATGCCGATGCCCCGTCCGGCGATGACGGTGCCTCGGCGGGGCCCGGGCGCACGCCGACACTGGTCGGCTACGGTGCTCCGGCGGCCAGCGCAAACCGTCCGGCCCGGCGTGCTCGCGCAGGTGCAGCCTCCGCTTCGCCTGCCGCCGTTCCTGCGGCGCAGAATTCCGCCAGCCCAGCATCGGAGCAAAGCACCGAAGCGGTCCCTGCCGGCGCTCGCCGGACGGCCACCCGCAGCACCCCGCCGGTGCGCAAGCTCGCGCGGGACCACGGGATCGAGCTTTCCGCCGTGCGCGGCAGCGGTGCGGACGGCGCGGTATTGCGCGCAGATGTCGAAGCGCTGATCGAGGCACCGGCCAAAGCGGCGGAGCCGGCGGCGCCCGCGGTTGGCGCGGCCGCGGCCGATCGCCACGTGAAGATCAGCGCGGTGCGCCGCGCTACCGCGAAGGCGATGGTCGAGTCCGCATTCACCGCTCCGCATGCCACCGAATTCTTGACGGTGGACCTGACCGAATCGATGAAGCTCGTCGAGACGTTGCGCAAGCACCCATTGCTCAGGGACGTGAAGCTGAACATCACGACCCTCACCTCACTGATCGTCACACGGCTGCTGGGCACCTACCGCGCACTCAATTCCCGGTGGGATGCGGCGAATGACGAGATCATCGAGTTCGGCTCGGTGCATCTGGGCATGGCGGTTGCCAGCGAGCGTGGGCTGCTGGTTCCGGTGGTCAAGGATGCCCAGACCAAGTCCTTGCGCGATTTGGCCGAGGAGCTGACGCAGCTCATCGACCTGGGCAGAGCCGGAAAGCTAGCCCCAGCCCAGCTGAGCGGAGGCACCTTCTCAATTACCAATGTCGGTGTCTTCGGTGTCGATGCCGGTACCCCGATCCTCCCCCCGGGGCAGTCCGGAATTCTTGCTCTCGGACAGGTCAAGCGCCGTCCGTGGGAGTTTGAGGATCAGGTGGCCCTGCGCCATACCTCAACCTTGGCGCTGTCCTTCGACCACCGCGTGGTCGATGGAAAGGAAGCTAGCGAGTTCCTCGCCGGTGTGGGCGCGGTACTGGAAGACCCTGGAATGATGAACATTTTTATTTGATTTACCGGGGCTTTCATGAGTGAAAAATTGAGCCGATCGATGGATCAACTCAATTTCAAGCACTACTTTCATAGTTATTCATTGGTTGTTTCGCAATATTTGATGTAATCTCGTTCACTACGTGCTATGGCTCACAACTTGGAGCCCATGGCGTCTGTGAACTGCAGAAGCAGCAACGATCTGTTGAGGAGAAGAAGGATGCGATACTCGCACGCATCGAAGGCACTGGTTTTGTCCGCTGCCTTGGCATTGACCCTAACCGCCTGTGGCGGAGGGACTTCGGAAGAATCCGCCGGAGGCGGATCCGAGGGGGACGCCACCAAGGTCATCACCGCTAACACCACCGAGCCGCAAAACGGCCTGTTGCCAGCCAACACCAACGAAGTTGGCGGCGGCCGTGTCATGGACCTGATCTTTACCGGTTTGGTCAGCTACGACTCCAAGGGCAAGCCCGTCAACGAAATCGCTGAGTCGATCGAGACCGAGGATTCCCAGAACTACACCATCAAGCTCGCTCCGGGGCACACCTTCTCCGATGGTTCCCCAGTGACCGCTGCTTCGTTCGTGGATGCTTGGAACTTCGGTGCCGCAGCCAAGAACGCACAGCTGAACTCGTACTTCTTCGAGTCCATCAAGGGCTATGACGAAGTCAGCGCCGAGGGTGCCACGAGCGAGGAGATGGAAGGCCTGAAGGTTGTCGATGACAACACCTTCACCGTCGAGCTCAGCCAGCCGGAATCCGACTTCCCGCTGCGCCTTGGCTACACCGCCTTCATGCCGCTTCCCGAAGCAGCGTTTGAAGACCCGCAGGCCTACGGCCAGATGCCGGTCAGCAACGGACCATACAAGCTGACCGAATGGAACCACGACGTCAACCTGAAGCTTGAGGTCAACGAGTCCTACGAGGGCCCACGCAAGGCAGCGAACGGTGGTGTTGACTTCAAGGTCTACCAGTCGACCGAGTCCGCTTACCAGGATATTCTCGCGGGCAACCTGGACGTGCTGGACCAGATTCCGCCATCGGCGCTGGCCAATTACCAGGACGAGCTGGGCGACCGTTCGATCAACGCTCCCTACGCCGGCAACGCGACCATCACCATCTCGGGCTACCTGGATCACTTCAAGCAGGGCGAAGAGGGCAACCTGCGCCGTGCAGCGATCTCGCGCTCCATTGATCGCGAGCAGATCATCGAGAAGGTGTACTTCGGCGGCAAGGTCAAGGCCGAAGAATTCACCGCTCCGGTGCTCGATGGCTACACCGCCGAGATTCCAGGCTCCGAGGTTCTCGACTTCGATGCCGATGAGGCCACGAAGCTGTGGGACGAAGCCAACGCCATCGAAGCGTGGGATGACTCCGAGGAGTTCTCCATCGGCTACAACGTTGACGGTGCCGGTAACAAGGAGTTTGTTGAAGCCGTAGCCAACCAGGTGAAGAACACCTTGGGCATCAACGCAGTGGCCAAGCCATACACCTCCTTCAAGGCTTTGCGTGAAGACGTGGGCAAGAAGACGATGACCGGTGCCCACCGTTCGGGCTGGCAGGCCGACTATCCATCGATGTACAACTTCCTCGGTGCGCTGTACGGCACCGGTGCAGGTTCCAACGACGGAGACTACTCGAACAAGGAATTCGACGACAAGCTCAAGGACGGACTTGCCGCAACGGATCCGGCCGAAGGCGCCAAGATCTTCAACGAATCCCAGGAGATCCTCTTCAAGGATCTGCCAGCTATCCCATTGTGGTACCAGGCTGTGCAGGGTGGTTGGAGCGAGAATGTCGACAACGTGGAGTTCGGCTGGAACGGTGTTCCAATCTACAACGCCATCACCGGCAAATAGGTTCACTAGCTAAGCTGCCTGCTCAGGTGGGCTTCAGCTGAAAAACGTCTCAGGGAGACCCTGCACCATTTGGGTCTCCCTTTGGCGTGTCAGTCCTGCCTCTCCAAATGAACGTCTGGCGATCGCCGACGGAAAGAGGAAATAAAATGGCCCAGCGCCTTGCGACGTCTCGAGGTGAGACGCGCTCATGTTAAGTTTTACGTTTAAACGATTTCTGCAGCTGATTCCCGTATTCTTCGGTGCCACCTTGCTCGTTTACTTCCTGGTTTTCGCTACCCCAGGCGACCCGATTACCGCGCTCTCCGGCGGCAAGCCAATGACCCCGGCAGTGGAAGCCTCGCTGCGGGCCCAGTACAACCTTGACCAGCCATTCTGGATTCAGTACGGCTTATACTTGAAGAATCTAGTTACCTTGGACCTGGGCATGTCCTTCTCCGGACAGGAGGTGCGTGACCTGTTGGTTCGCGCATTCCCGGTGACCGCGCGACTGGCAGTCATGGCGCTGGCCATCGAAGCCGTCTTTGGCATTCTTTTCGGTGTCATCGCCGGTATGCGCAAGGGCAAGTGGTTTGATTCAACAGTACTCATCGCGTCGCTGATTGTGATCGCCGTTCCCACCTTCGTGCTCGGCTTCGTGCTGCAGTACGTGGTCGGCGTTGAGCTTGGCTGGGCCAAGCCAACGGTTTCCGGCGGTGCTACGTGGGGCGAATTGATTCTTCCCGCCATAGTGCTTGGCCTAGTGTCGTTGGCATATGTTTTGCGTCTGACCCGTACCTCGGTCATCGAGAATAAGCAGGCCGATTACGTCCGTACGGCAACCGCCAAGGGCTTGAGCCGTGGACGAGTGATTAACGTGCACATCCTGCGCAACTCGCTGATCCCGGTGGTTACCTTCCTGGGTGCCGACCTTGGCTCGCTCATGGGTGGCGCGATCGTCACCGAGGGCATTTTCAACGTCCCGGGCGTCGGTAGCCTGTTGTTCAGGGCTATCAACAAGGGTGAGATCCCGACTGTTGTTGCCGTCGTCGGTGTGCTCGTGATCGTTTTCGTGCTCGCCAACCTCATTGTTGACATGCTTTACGCCCTGCTTGACCCAAGGATCCGATATGCCTGAGAATCAGAATTCTAGTCCTGAGGCCGGATTGCCCATCAGCAAAAACCGTGCCGGTAAGATCTCCAAATACCATATTCCGCACTTCGTTGCACCGCTGGATGAAACCCCATTGCAGGGAGTCGACGCGGTCAAGGAAACCGGTAAGCCGCTGTCCATGTGGGGCGAGGCTTGGCGTTCGCTGCGTAAGCGTCCGCTGTTCATTGTTTCGGTTATTCTGATCGTATCGGTGCTCGTCGTAGCGGATTTCCCGATCTTGTTCAGCAGCACCGATCCGACCTATTGCGCGTTGGAGAACTCCAACGAAGGATCCCGTGCGGGGCATCCGATGGGCTTTAACTTCCAAGGCTGTGATGTGTACTCCCGAGTGATCCATGGCACGCGTGCTTCGCTGATGGTTGGTTTGTTCACTACCCTCTTCGTGGTGATTCTCGGCGGTGCCATTGGCGCGCTGGCCGGCTTCTACGGCGGTTGGCTGGATATCATCTTGGCTCGCCTGGGTGATATTTTCTTCGCACTGCCGCTGATTCTCGGTGCGATCATCGTGATGCAGCTTCCCGCCTTCCGGGAAAACCGCAGCGTGTGGACGGTTATCATCACGCTCTCCATCTTCGGCTGGCCGCAGGTCGCCCGCATCACCCGCGGTGCGGTCCTCGAAGTTCGAAATGCCGACTTCGTCAGGGCCTCCCGAGCCTTGGGGCTCTCAAGATTCAACTCATTGGTACGGCACGTCATCCCGAACGCCATGGCGCCGGTGATCGTCGTGGCAACCGTGAACCTCGGTATCTACATCGTTGCCGAGTCAACGCTGTCCTTCCTTGGGCTGGGGCTTCCGCCAGAAGTGATGAGCTGGGGCAACGATATTGCCGCGGCGAAAGACCAGCTGCGAAATAATCCGATGATGCTGATGTGGCCTGCATTGTTCTTGTCCCTCACGGTATTGAGCTTCATCATGCTCGGCGATGCAGTGCGTGATGCACTGGATCCAAAGACCCGAAAGGGGAACTAGCTATGGTGCAGAACGCAGATCCAAAGCCCCTGCTGGAAATCAAAGACCTGGCCATTACCTTCAGCACCCCTGATGGCCCGGTCAACGCGGTGCGCAACGCAAACCTGACGGTGATGCCGGGGGAGACCGTGGCCATCGTGGGCGAGTCCGGATCGGGCAAGTCCACGACCGCCTTGGCCGCCATCGGCTTGCTGCCGGGAAATGGCGAAGTCTCCGCCGGTCAGATTCTCTTTGACGGTGAAGATATCTCCAAGGCCAGCGAAAAGCGTTTCGTCGAGCTGCGTGGTAACCACATCGGCATGGTCCCGCAGGACCCGATGAGCAACCTGAATCCGGTCTGGAAGATCGGTTTCCAGGTGAAAGAAACCCTGAAGGCCAACGGACTGGCGGGGAACAACCCGAAGCAGCGTGTTGCCCAGGTATTGTCGGACGCCGGTCTTCCGGATGCGGCAACCCGGGCGAATCAGTACCCGCACGAGTTCTCCGGTGGCATGCGCCAGCGTGCGCTGATCGCCATCGGCTTGGCCTGCCGTCCGCGGCTGCTTATTGCCGATGAACCAACCAGCGCGCTGGACGTCACCGTTCAGCAGCAGATCCTGGATCACCTGGATACCATGACCAGCGAACTGGGCACGGCGGTCCTGCTGATCACCCACGATCTGGGTTTGGCCGCCGAGCGTGCCGAGAAGGTCATCGTGATGTACAAGGGGCAGGTCGTCGAATCTGGCCCGGCCCTGGAATTGCTGCGCAATCCGCAGCACCCGTACACCAAGCGGCTGATCAATTCGGCGCCGTCTCTGGCCGCCCAGCGTGGCGACAAGCACGAGCTGGCGGTAGACCAAGTCGCGGCGCAGAAGGCCGAGCCGCTGCTGAAGATTTCGAACCTGACCAAGGTGTTCGACATCCGCAGGGGCTTCGGGCGCAAGGACAAGTTCACCGCGGTGGACAAGGTCTCCTTTGAGATCCCGAAGGGCACGACCACCGCGGTGGTGGGCGAGTCCGGTTCGGGCAAGTCAACGATCGCGCAGATGGTGCTCAACCTGCTGGATGCAACCTCCGGTGACATCGTCTTTGACGGGCAGGCCATCGGCAAACTCAGCGAGCGCGATCTGTTCAAGTACCGCCGCCGTGTGCAACCGATCTTCCAGGACCCCTATGGTTCCTTGGACCCGATGTATTCCATTTTCCGCACCATCGAGGAGCCGTTGCGCATCCACGGTATTGGAAATCAGGCCTCCCGGGAGAAGAAGGTCAAGGAGCTGCTGGACCAGGTTTCCATGCCGGCTTCGACGATGCACCGTTTCCCGAATGAACTTTCCGGCGGTCAGCGCCAGCGTATTGCGATCGCACGTGCGCTGGCCTTGAAGCCGGAAATGATCGTCTGCGACGAGGCTGTGTCGGCGCTGGACGTGCTGGTGCAGGCTCAGGTGCTGGAGCTTCTGGACGAACTGCAGCGCGAGCTGGGACTCACCTACCTGTTCATCACCCACGACCTGGCGGTCGTGCGCGAGATCGCAGATAACGTGTGCGTGATGGAGCACGGACAGATGGTTGAGCAGGGGACGGTGGATGAAATCTTCGAGAACGCGAAGAGCGACTACACCCGCAATCTGCTGGCGGCGATCCCGGGTGCAAGCCTGATCTAGGCGCTGTCAACGGCCTATTTCCCGTCCATTTCAGGGCAGTGACTTCATATAGAAGTCACTGCCCTGAGTTCGTTAAAAATGACTTATTCAAGAAATGTTTCAGTTTTTGAGGATGTGAAATAAATGTTGCAAAAACGTTATAAATGAGTTTGCCCACCGTCGCGCGGAAGTGCGTCTTCTGATTGAAAAAACCCAATGTGAAAGAAATCCTTGAAATCTCGCGGATGTGAGCCGGATCTCTAAACTGATCGGTAACAAGGCGATTGTAACCAGATTGTTTCCCGGGGCCACTTGGTAGATGTGAAACGCATCTTTCTATATCCAAGATGGCAAAATCCGGTTAGTCTATTGCTCAATGGTTCCATCATGTGATGTGTTCCACACTGAGCTTCATGGTTCAGAACTCGTATCGTTCAATTTCTCAAGGAGGCGGAATGCGATTCCAACGTGTTTCGAAGGCAGTAGCAGTAGGCGCAGCGATGGCTCTGGCGCTGTCCGCATGTGCACCGGGCGGCGGTGGCGACCCAGCGGCATCCGAGTCGGGTGCAGCTGGCGGCAACGGGTCGGCAGAAGTTACCAACAGCGGCCTCGCGGATCTGGGGGATATCACCACCAAGGACGGCGCCATCAACGTGTCGATCGGTGCGCCGGAGTTCCTCAGCTACAACGGCTTCACCCCGAACACCTACTCGACCTATAACTCCGGGATCGTGGACCGCATGTTCGCAGGCTTCTCGTACTTCGGTACCGATGGAACCCTGTACCCGAATGAAGATCTCGGCTCCTACGAGAAGGTCAGCGATGATCCGCTGACGATCAAGTACACCATCAATGAGAACGCCGTTTGGTCCGACGGAACGCCAATCACCGTCGCCGACTCGGTGCTCGCCTGGGGCGTGCAGAACCTGAACCTGAACGAAGGCGGCGACAAAGAGAAGCCATTGTTCAACTCGGTCTCCGTCGACTTGGGCGACACCGTGCCAAAGGGCCCGCAGGGCGATGTTGCAGGCAAGGAATTCACCGTCGAATTCGCCGCTCCAGATCCGGACTGGGCCTTGCAGTCCTGGATGCTCCACCCAGCACACGTGGTGGCCAAGGAAGCCGGCATGAGCACCGAAGAGCTGGCCAACGCCATTCTCGCCGGCGAATCCGACAAGCTGAAGGAGGCCGCCGAGTTCTGGAACGAAGGTTGGGTGACTAATCCGGGCACCCTGCCGGACGAAGCGATCAGTCCCGTTTCCGGACCGTACAAGCTCGGTTCCTGGAAGGCCGGCGAATCGGTCACCCTGGTCGCCAACGAGGAGTACTACGGAACTCCAGCGGCAACCAAGGAACTGACCTTCCGCTTCGTTGAAGATGCTGCCATGGTGCAGGCCCTGCAGAATAAGGACCTCGACGTCATCAACCCGCAGCCAACGGTTGATACACTTTCCCAGCTTGAGGCCTTGGGCGATCAGATCAACATCCAGAAGGGTGACACGCTGACCTGGGAGCACTTGGACTTCAACTTCACCGAGGGCAACGCGTTCACCAACTTGGAATTGCGCAAGGCCTTCGCCATGTGCGTCCCTCGCCAGAACATCGTTGACAACCTGATCAAGCCGCTGAACCCAGAGGCTATTGTCATGAACGCCCGCGAGGTCTTCCCGTTCCAGGACAACTATGAAGACGTCGTCTCGGCTTCCTATGACGGACGCTACGATGAGGTCGATATCGAAGGCGCGAAGAAGATCCTGGAAGAGCAGGACGCAGTGGGCACCAAGGTGCGCATCGGCTACTCCGCTCCGAACGAGCGCCGTACCAACCAGGTCGCAGCCATCAAATCCTCCTGTGATGAGGCTGGATTCGAGATCGAGGATGACGGCGATGCGAAGTTCTTCGCACCGGGCGGCGCCCAGGATCGCGGCGACTACGAGGTAGCACTGTTCGCTTGGGCGGGTTCCGGCCAGATTTCTTCGGGTCAGAACATCTACGCAACCGGCAAGCCGCAGAACTTCGGCAAGTACTCCAACGAACAGGTAGACGCCGAGTGGGAGACCCTGGCCACTTCGCTGGATCCGGCCGTGCACCAGGAGCAGGTCAAGAAGATCGAGAAGCTCTTGTGGGATGACCTCTACGGCATTCCAGTCTTTGCCCACCCAGGCCTGAGTGCCTCGGGCTCAGATATCCAAAATGTCCGCCACACCGCGACCCAGGACCAGATCGTCTGGAACGCAAATCAGTGGGTACGTGCAGAGTAACTGCCGGTAGGCACAGAACTCAGACACCGTGAGTGAACGACTGCGGGGCCCGATAGATCGTCGGGCCCCGCAGTGTGTCCACCACATCCCCACAACGGTTCAGAATCGCCACCACCCTGGGCGCCGCGAATCGTTCGGTGACAACGAAAGTAGGACATAGACGCCGTGTTGAAATTCATCGCCAAGCGACTTGGATCGGCCCTCGCAGTGCTGTTTGCAGCCTCGCTGCTGCTGTATATCCTCGTCATTAACTCCGGTGATCCGCTCAAGGATCTGCGCGAAAGCAACGCCGATAATCGCGAGTATCTGATGGCCCAACGCATCGAGTACATGGAGCTGGACCAGCCCTGGTACCTGCGCTACTGGGACTGGCTGACCGGCGTTTCAAAGTGCTTTGTCGGCCAGTGCGACCTAGGACGGAATATCAACGGCGTGGAGGTCTCCGGATTGCTGGCAAATGCCGCATCCTCGACCCTGCGACTGGTGCTGATCGCCACCCTGATCGCAGCGATCTTGGGTATCGCCATCGGTGTGCTCACCGCGGTGCGCCAATACTCGGGTCTGGACTACACCGTCACCTTCCTGACCTTCCTCTTCTTCTCCCTTCCGGTGTTCTGGGCAGCGGTGCTGCTCAAGGAATACCTCGCTATCGGATTCAACGACTGGATCGCGGCACCGGATATCTCCTTGGGAACCTCAATACTTGTCGGTATGATCCTAGGGCTGATCCTGCAGACGTTCCTCGCCGGATCGCTCAAGCGCCGCATGCTGACCTTCGCGGTGGTCACCGTCTTCGTGCCGCTGGCCATGCAGTATTCGCTGTGGCTTAACTTCTACCGCTACCCGCAAATGGGACCGGCATTCATCGTGGTGCTCACCGCGCTCGTCGCCCTCTCGGCCACCGCGATGAGCACGGGACTGAAGGAAAAGCGAGTGCTGTATCCGGCGCTGATCACCGTGGCGCTCGTGCTGATCGCCTACTACGCGACCTTCTACCTGATGGCCGAACCGAACACCTGGATCCTGCTGGGCGGCTTAATCCTCGCGGTGCTGTTGCCCGCGCTGGTCGGACGTTTCATGGGCGGGCGGCTGCGCAAGGTCGCCGCCAGCGTCGCGATGGCCACCGGCTTTGTCGGAGCCGCACTGACCGTGGTCGATCACCTGTTCCGTGCTTGGCCAGGCTTCCTGGACAACAAGGGACGCCCGATCTCCACCATCGGCTCCTCCACGGCGAACTTCGAGGGCGGCTACTGGGACCACTTCCTGGACAATGGCACCCAGCTGCTGCTGCCCACCATTTTGCTGGCAATCATCTCGCTGGCAAGCTACTCGCGCTACACCCGTTCGTCGATGCTCGAAGTTCAGCAGCAAGACTACATTCGCACCGCCCGCTCCAAGGGCCTGAGCGAACGCACGGTGATTTTCCGCCACGCATTCCGCAACGCCATGATCCCCATCGCTACCATCGCAGCCTTCGACTTCGCCGGGCTGATCGGTGGCGCGGTGATTACCGAGCGGGTGTTCGGTTGGAAAGGCATGGGCGAAATGTTCGCCACCGGTCTGGACCGGGTGGATGCCAACCCGGTGATGGCCTTCTTCCTGGTCACCGGCACCGCAGCAATTCTCTTCAACCTGATGGCAGACATTGTTTACGCCCTGCTCGACCCGCGCATTCGCGTCTAGGCGGCCATGACAATTCACACCAATCGTGTCTGGGACATTAAGGACAAGCGATGAGTAACACCAACGACAAACTGCCAGAGAACGTCACCTCCCTTGCAGAACTGGAGGATGCGAAGCTTGCCCGCCAGGCCGAAGATTCAAAAAGCCAGGGGCGCATCGTTATTGGGCGCTTCCTCAAGCACAAGCTCGCCATGACCTCCAGCATCATTCTGGTCTTCATTACCGTGATGGCCTTCAGCTCGGTGGGCTGGGGAGTATTTCCGGGCTGGTGGGATAAGTCCTACCTCAACGCCGGTAGCGTGATCGATGGCGGCAAGCCAACCTTGAGCTTGGTCCCCACGTGGCTCGGCGGCGAAGGAATCCGCTGGGGGGAGAACCCCTTCGGGCAGGACTCCATCGGTAAGGACTACTTCGCGCTGGTGATGACCGGAACCCAAAAATCGATCATCATCGGAGTGGTCGTCGGCGTGGTATCCACCTTCCTCGGAGCGGTCATCGGCGCGATCGCCGGATACTTCCGCGGCTGGGTCGATGAGGTTTTGATGCGCATTACCGACCTGTTCATCGTGATCCCGCTGCTGGTGCTGGCCGCAGTGCTTGGCCAGCTTGCCGGCGCGACCTCCGGCTCGATCATCACGTTGGCCCTCGTCTTGGGCTTGGTGACCTGGACCGGTCTAGCCCGACTGGTCCGCGGTGAGATCCTCAGCTTGCGCGAACGCGAATACGTGGCGGCGGCCCAGGCCATGGGCTCAAAAACCTCACGGGTCATTTTCAAGCACCTGCTGCCTAACACCATCGGGGTGATCGTGGTCAACGCGACCTTCGCCATTGCCGGCGCGATCCTGCTCGAATCCGCCCTGTCGTATCTGGGCTTCGGCGTACAACCGCCGGAATCCTCGCTGGGCCTGCTGATCAGCCAGTACCAGAATGCGTTTACCTCACGTCCGTGGTTGTTCTGGTGGCCGGGCATGATCATCGTCGCCATCGCGCTGAGCGTCAACTTCCTCGGCGATGGTCTGCGAGATGCCTTCGATCCACGCCACACCGGCAAGCGCCGCCGCCGGGCAGGGCTCTTTGCCCTGCCAACCCGTAAGGAGAAGCCATGAGCACCGAAGCAACAGAAGACTATGCACTGAGCTTCAATGACCTGAAGGTCACCTTCGAAACCGCCGGACCCGACGTCCACGCCGTCAAGGGGCTATCCCTGGCGGTACGCCCGGGCGAAGTCGTGGCGCTGGTCGGTGAATCGGGGTCCGGGAAGTCCGTGACCTCCACCGCGGCCATGGGCCTGCTGCCGGAGAACGCCCAGGTCACCGGCGTCGCCAAGATAGGCAATGTCAACGTGGTAGGACTGGAGGCAGGCAAGATGCGTAAAATGCGTGCCACCGACATTGCCATGGTCTTCCAAGAACCCATGACGGCGCTGAACCCGGTGCTGACCATCGAACGCCAGCTGACCGAAGCGCTCGAACTGCACGACGTGGCCTATGGCAAGGAAGCCACCGACCGCGCCATCGAGCTGCTGACCATGGTGGGCATCCCAGATCCCGCCAAACGCATTAGGCAGTATCCACACCAATTTTCCGGTGGCCAACGCCAGCGCATCGTGATCGCCATGGCGATCTCCTGCGAACCGAAGGTGATCATTGCCGATGAGCCGACCACCGCACTGGACGTGACCGTGCAGGCCGAAATCCTGGACCTGCTCCGGGAACTCAAAGACCGGCTGAATACGGGAATTCTGCTCATCACCCACAATATGGGTGTCGTGGCAGATATGGCCGATCAGGTCGCGGTGATGTTCCAAGGAAACCTGGTGGAGACCGGGGATGTAAAGCAGGTGCTGCTGCACCCGCAACACGAATACACCCAACGCCTATTGTCTTCCGTGCCGCGGCTTTCGCGAGTGAGCGTAGAAGAGCCCGCGCCGCGCAGCGAACCGATCGCGCAGGCCGACCGCGAGCTGGTCTTGGAAGCCAAGGACCTGATACTGGAATACGACATGCGCGGCACCGTCTTCCGGGCGGTGGAAAACGTCAGCTTCGACGTCGCAAAGGGCGAGGTGCTCGGCATCGTGGGCGAATCCGGTTCGGGCAAATCGACCATCGCCAAGGCGGTGCTCGGCCTGCTGCCGGTGGCCTCCGGAACGCTGTCGGTCAAGGGCCATAATCTGCCCAAGCTCTCACCACGCCAGGCGCGCCAGGTGCGCAAGCAGATCGGGGTGATCTTCCAGGACCCGGCCGCTTCGCTTAATCCGCGATTCCCCATTGGCGATTGCATTACCGAGCCCATGGTGGTGCATAAGGTCGGCAGCAAGACCGAGCGGATCAAGCGTGCGCAGGAACTGCTGGATGCGGTGAAGCTGCCGCGAAATGTCATCAACCGCTACCCGCACGAGCTTTCCGGCGGCCAGCGCCAGCGTATCTGCATTGCCCGTGCCCTTACCTTGAATCCGGAGTTGTTGATCGCCGACGAGCCGACCAGCGCGCTGGACGTCTCGGTGCAGGCGCTGGTGTTGGAGATGCTCCAGGAGTTGCAGCGCGATTTCAACTTCGCCTGCCTATTCGTCAGCCATGATTTGGCGGTTGTCGATATGCTCGCCGATTCGGTTGTGGTGATGCAAAACGGCAAGTCGGTGGAGCAGGGGCGCGTAGATACCGTGCTGCATGCACCGACCCACGACTACACGCGCAGGTTGCTGGCCGCCGCTCCGGTGCCGGATCCGATCGAGCAGGCGGTGCGTCGTGAGGCGTGGCGGACCTTGAATTCCACGAAGTAGTCCGCGGGAACCGGGCCGGGCAAGGAAGCGGGGCGCAAGCCATGGATCTGGTATCGATCCTGATTATGTCCGCCGTCATCGCCCTCTGCGCGCTGCCGTTCATCGTTGGGGCCTATCGCAGCCTGGATCGCAAGGCTACTGACTTTGACCATAGCGATGAGCAGACGGCCAAGGCGTTGCGGGATGCAAGAAAAGATATTGATCGAGGCAAGGGCTATTACGGGCCTTGAAACCCCGATAGATCAGCATTAAACAGCTAACCGCAGTTCACACGTCGTCGGGTGAACTGCGGTTAGCTGTATTTAAGCGACTGTTAGTCGTCGAGCTGGAGAACGATCTCGGTGACAACCGCGGCACGGGCGTTCGAGAAGATCTGCTCGGTGCCTACCTGCTTGAAGCCGCGACGTTCTAGGACCTTGAGCGAACCTAGATTGTCCTGCACCACGTGTGCGGTCAGCGGACGCTTAGTGAACTCGGCCAGGAACGCGTCCACAGCGCTGGTGGTGATTCCCTTGCCCCAGAACTTGGTGGAGGTCCAGAAATTGATCTCGGGCTTCGAACCGTCAAAGACCAAAATGGAGCCGGCAACGTCGCCTTCGTGCTCGATAGTGCGAACCAGTACCGACTCATCGTTGAGGATTGAGCTCCAGTGATGATCGAATACGGCCCGGTCCGAAGGGTTGCGGGCCTGATAGGCCGCCATCAGGTTCGCCTCGGGTTCCTGCTGGTGAGCAAAGAAGGCGTCCAAGTCGGAAGGGCGGACTTCACGTAGTTGCACGGTAAAGGCCTTTCTTTCGTGAGGTGGTACGCGCCCGATTGAACGCGCCCAGAATAAGTGGGACTTAGTTTCTAGACTACCGGGGATGTGAGAGCCGCGAGTGCCATATTGGAGAGCAACGGCTTTAACCCGGATTTCTTGGTGCGTGGTGAGTGCGCCGAGTGTGCGGTGGAGTTCAACAGGCCAAAGACCGCGTGTGCCCTAAAGCGATGCGACTGCGGGCTTCCGGTGGGATGCATTTGGGCCAGCTGCTCGGTCCACAACGCAATGTAATTATTCTGAAGTTTTCGGACTAAGGCGAGTTCGGCCTTCGGGAGCGACTTCAAGTCGCGGTCCTGAACCTGAAGGATGTCTGGTCGAGAGAGGGAGAAATCGGTATGGAAATCAACCAGTCGGGACAACACCTCCAACGGCTTGCCGCCACTCTCTGCGGCCTTCAGACCGCCGGCGTAGATGTCCTTAGACATATCTACCAGCAAAGCGATGAGGAGCGCCTGTTTGCCGGCAAAATGCCGGTACACGGCAGGCCCCGAGATGCCGCAGGCGGCTCCCAGATCTTCTAAGGAAACACCGGCGTAACCGTGCAACGCAAAGAGCCGTGTCGCTTCGCGCAATAGCGCATCACGGCGTTCGGCCTTGGCACGCTCGCGTTCGGTTGGCTCAGTGAGCGATTGATATCTGCTCAATGCATTTACTCCTTCGAAAACCCCGTCCAACTATGGACAACTATGAAGTACGCCACTAGTGTCAAAATGTAGCTGGACATACACAGTTAATAGAAATTAACCATACGCGCCGGACGGTCAGCTTCCAAGATATGGCCTCCGCGTCCAACATGGCCCGCCATCGATCATTGCGTCAAAAACGCAAGGACGGTGTGGACAACCTCGAAAGAAGAGAGTGCCCGTGATTGATCTCGAACTCGACGAACTGTACCAAGACCTGGTCGACGTCGTCCGTGAATTTGCCCAGCAAGTCGTCGCGCCGGTCAGCGCTAAACACGATGCGGAGCACAGCTTCCCCTATGAAGTTGTTGCGCAAATGGGGGAGTTGGGCCTGTTTGGATTGCCGATCTCCGAGGAATACGGCGGATCTGGCGGCGATTACTTCGCTCTGGCCCTCGCGCTGGAAGAACTTGGTCGAGTCGACCAGTCGGTAGCCATTACCTTGGAGGCAGGTGTCTCACTCGGGGCGATGCCGATCTTCCGTTTCGGAAATGAGGAACAAAAACAGCGTTGGCTGCCAGATCTCGCCGCCGGCAAGAACCTCGCAGGATTCGGACTGACCGAGCCCGGTGCCGGATCTGACGCATCGGCCACGAGAACCAAAGCAAAGCTCGAAAATGGCCAGTGGGTTGTCGACGGTTCCAAAGAATTCATCACGAACTCGGGAACAGACATCACTTCGCTTGTCACGGTCACCGCGGTGACCGGAGTCAACGAGGCCACCGGCAAAAAAGAAATCTCCACGATTATCGTTCCATCGGGTACCGAAGGATTCACCGCGGAACCGGCTTACAACAAGGTCGGCTGGCATGCCAGCGATACCCACCCACTGAGCTTCAACGGTGCCCGAGTCCCCGAAGAGAATCTCCTCGGCGAACGCGGACGCGGATATGCCTATTTCTTGGAGATCCTTGACGAGGGTCGTATCGCCATCGCGGCTCTTGCGACCGGCGCCGCCCAAGGCTGTCTGGATGAGGCGGTAACCTATGCGAAGAACCGACAGAGCTTTGGCTCTTCAATCGGCAAGAACCAGGGAATCTCATTCATGATTGCGCGCATGGCTTCGCGCGTCCACACCGCGCGCCTTGCCTATTACGCGGCCGCGGCCAAAATGCTTGCCGGGAAAGACTTCAAGATCGAAGCAGCCCACGCCAAGCTCGTCGCTAGTGAGGCGGCCATGGACAACGCCCGGGACGCCACTCAGATTTTTGGTGGCTACGGATTTATCAACGAATCATTGGTGGCTCGCCACTATCGGGATTCAAAGATCCTGGAAATCGGTGAAGGCACTACGCAGGTTCAGCTGATGCTGATCGCCCGCAGCCTCGGGCTGTAAAGGCTCAATCCCTAATGAGCCGGGCCGGCGCGCTGCTGAGCTTCAGACTTGCTCGCCGGCACGGCTTGGCTTGAGCGCGCCGGTTGATCTGCACTTTGGGAGCTCACAGATATAACGGCCATAATGGGGTGGGTGAGCATCCAATCTTCTTTTAAAACTGCGGACCATCCGCGCCGTGTCACGCTGATCGGTTCTACCGGATCCATTGGCACCCAAGGCCTGGATGTCATCAAGAATGCCCCGGAGCAATTTAGCGTCGCGGCACTGAGCGGTGGCTACAATCTCAAGCTCCTCGCCGAACAGGCAGTCGCCTTCCGCCCGGACCTCGTGGGCGCGGCGGTAGAGAGCAAAGATGAACTCGCATCCGCGATTGCGCAGGTGGCGCAGGACAAAGGCGTAGGCGACTACTCCCCGGAACTCCTCGCAGGGCCGCAGGCCGCCGCGCAGATCGCTGGCTATATGGAATCTGATGTGGTGCTCAACGGCATTACCGGCGCCATCGGATTGGAACCGACCATCGCGGCGTTGAAGGCCGGACACCTGCTCGCGCTGGCGAATAAGGAATCGCTGATTATCGGCGGCCAGGTCGTGAAGCAGATTGCCGCTCCCGGGCAGATCTCTCCGGTGGATTCCGAGCACTCAGCTCTTGCCCAAGCCCTGCGCTCGGGCACCCCGGAGGAAGTCTCCAAGCTGATTGTCACCGCCTCCGGTGGACCATTCTTCGGATATAGCTATGAGCAGCTACGCGAAGTGACCCCGGCGCAGGCGCTAGCCCACCCAACCTGGGATATGGGGCGGATGGTCACCACCAACTCTGCGACCATGGTCAACAAGGCGCTAGAAGTCATCGAAGCCCACCTGCTCTTTGATGTGCCGCTGGAGCGTATCGAACCGCTGGTGCACCGCCAGTCGATAGTGCATTCGATGGTTGAGTTCATTGACGGTTCGGTGATCGCCCAGGCCTCGCCACCGGATATGCGGTTAGCGATTGCCTTGGGCATCAACTGGCCGCATCGCGTGGCCGGAGCCGCGAAACCCTGTGATTTTTCCACCGCCGCATCGTGGACCTTCGAACCCTTGGACGAATCGGTCTTTACCGCGGTGAAATTGGCGAAGCAGGCCGCTGCCGCCTCCGGCACCCATATGACCGTGTACAACGCGGTGAACGAAATTGCGGTTGACGCCTTCCATGAAGGCAAGATCCGCTTTACCGACATTGTTGAAACCATCGACCGGGTGTTGGAAGACTATACCCCGGTGAACGCCGAGCTTTCGGCGGAGCTAGTGCTAGAGACCGATCGGTGGGCGCGCGCCCACGCAATCTCGTTGCTGAAGGAAAAAGCATGAGCGTATTAATGTTCCTTGGCGGTGTCCTGTTCATGGTCGTCGCCATCGGGATGTCCATTGCCTTGCACGAGGTAGGGCACCTGCTTCCGGCCAAGAAATTCGGACTGCGCGTTCCGCAATACATGATCGGTTTTGGCAAGACGATCTTTTCGGTCAAGCGTGGCGAGACCGAATACGGGCTGAAGACACTTCCGCTGGGCGGATACATCTCAATGGTGGGCATGTACCCGCCGCGCGCGGCCAGCAAAGCCGGCGCGGCGCAGAAGAAGCCGAGTTTCTTCGACAAAGTCTTCGGGCAAATGGTTGACGACGCCCGTTCGCAGGCCAATGAGAACGTGGAAGCCAGCGACGAAGGCCGGCTGTTCTATCAGCTGCCCATCTATAAGCGCATCATCATCATGCTCGGCGGACCCTTCGTCAACCTGCTGCTCGGGTTCCTGCTGATCGGCGTGGTGATCACCGGTTTTGGCGTGCCCACGGCGACCACCACCGTCTCCGAGGTGTACCAGTGCATCGCGAGCGCCGAAAATTCTGAGGCGACCGAATGCACCGCCAACGACAAGGAAGCTCCGGCCTACGCCGCCGGGTTGCTCCCGGGAGACACCATCACCGCCGTCAACGGCGCCCCGGTGGCGCACGATGCCTGGTATGAACTCACCGGTGTGATCCGTGACCACCCGGGGGAAAGCATCGCCCTGGAATATGAACGCGGTGGCATCATGCATGACACCACGCTGACGCCCTATCTGACCGAACGGCCGGTGCTGGATGCAGATGGCTATCCGGTGACCGACGAGAACGGCGCCATGAAAACCGCGCAGGTTGGGTTCGTCGGGATGGGCTCGCAGGAGAAAAACATTTCCCAGCCGGTCACCGAAATTCCCGGCGTGGTGGGGGACCAGCTGCTGAACATCGGCAACGTCATACTGCACCTGCCCCAGCGCATGGTCGACGTAGCACAGGCCGCCTTCGGTACCGAGGAGCGCGACCCGAACGGTCCGGTCTCCATCGTTGGTGTGGGACGTATCGCCGGTGAAATCAATGCTCATGAGGGCATCGAAATCAATGACAAGATCGCCTCGTTGCTCTCGCTGGCCGGTGGACTGAATCTGGCGCTATTTGCCTTCAACTTGATTCCCTTGCTGCCGCTGGACGGCGGGCATGTGATCGGTGCCCTCTACGAGGGACTGAAGCGTACCGTAGCCCGGATCTTCGGAAAAAAGAACATCGCTCCGGTGGATACCATCAAGCTGTTGCCCCTCACCTACGTAGTCGTTGCTGCGATGCTGGTCATGGGCGGGCTCTTAATATACGCAGACATCTTCAAACCAATCACGATCTTCTAGGCCTGGCGAAATAAGCTGTAGCCATGACTGTTTTTGCTGTTGAATACACCTATGCTCAGGACTCGACCGAACTGCGCAACGAACACCGTCCGGCGCACCGCGCATACCTCGGTGAGTTCCTTGGAGAAGGCTCGGTTCGTCTTCTCGCCTCGGGTCCCACCCCGGCTGCCGACGGTGCTCTGCTCATTTTTGTAGCTGAGGATAAGTCCGCCCTGAATGAGGTGCTGGCCAATGATCCATTCAGCAAGGTCGGCGCGCTAGAGCAGACCGACATCACCGAATGGAACCCGGTCATGGGCCTGCTTTCGCAGTTCGCCTCCTAAAAAGTCAATGCTTATCGACCCCGACCGCAGGCCTTGGCTTTGTGGCCGGGGGTTTCATTGATTCGTTGAGCGACAAGAGCGCAATGAATTTTGGCCTCTCGCGTCCGCCGCTAATCGAATTGCAGCTGCAATTTATGCGTAAGTATCCATCGTTTATTAGCGCTGCCTCTTTGCCGCACAATCTTTGGCCAGGTGAGAAAGCGAGGGGTGAGCGTCCCTTGAGGTGCCGAAGAGCGAATGGGCATTGGTATGCAGGCCATCTTCAGAGGGCGGCGGGAGCATGACCTATCGGCGCGAAAAGAAGAGCAAGAAGCGATATTGCCGCTTTTGACTGAATTGGACTAATCGGGACTGAGCAGCCGCGGCTTTACCGCTGACTGGTTGGTGCACGCGCAGTTATGACCCAGGAGTTCTCACGAGTGTGCCCTAAGTCATATCTAGTGGCGGAATTGAATCTTCTGATCACTCGTTGGAGTAGATGAAGCGTCAGCTTTGTCTACTTATTGATTCACTAAATATAGGAGAAGCACAATATGGCAACAAAGGTCATTACTCTGGTCGGTTCCCTGCGCGCTGGTTCAACCAACCAGCAGTTGGCAGAAGCTACCGCGCTGAACTCCCCAGAAGGCGTTGATGTGAGCGTGTACTCGGGCCTTGACAGCCTGCCGTTCTACAACGAAGACCACGATGTTGAAGGCGGTGTGCCTGCGGCGGCACAGGCATTGCGCGATGCTGTTGGCGCGGCGGATGCGCTGCTGCTGATCTCCCCTGAGTACAACGGCACCATGCCAGCCGTTCTCAAAAACGCCATCGACTGGCTCTCGCGCCCGTTCGGTGCTGGCGCCGTGAAAGACATGCCATCGGTTGTCATCGGCACCGCTTTCGGCCAGTACGGTGGCGTATGGGCTCAAGACGAAGCCCGCAAGGCGCTGAACATTGCAGGGGCAAACGTCCTTGAGAACGTCAAGCTCTCCATCCCCAACTCGGTGGTTCGCTTCGCCGAAACTCACCCGAAGGATGACGCTGAAGTTGCCGAACAGGTTGCCGAAGTGCTGGGCAACATCCGCACCGTTGCAGAAGCCAACTAAGTAACTTTTCTTGAATCTGTGATGAAAAGCCACGGCGCTCGTCGTGGCTTTTCTCGCATCCTTACCAATAGCACGCCAGACGGTGCGATACTTGATATAGAAATACCTACAATCACTTCGGAGGCATCCATTGACTTCGGTCAAACTCGGCATGCCGGCGGCACCACCGCCGGTAATCACTCCACGTCGTAAGACCCGTCAGTTTAATGTTGGCAATGTGGGCATCGGTTCGAACTCGCTTATCAGCGTGCAAACGATGACCACCACCAAGACGCATGACATTAACGCAACCTTGCAGCAGATCGCCGAGGTGACGGCCGCCGGTTGCGATATTGTGCGCGTCGCTTGCCCGACCGATAAAGATGCCGAAGCCTTGCCGATCATCGCGATGAAATCGCAGATCCCGGTCATCGCCGACATCCACTTCCAGCCGAAGTACGTATTCGCTGCGATTGAGGCTGGCTGCGGTGCCGTCCGGGTGAATCCAGGCAACATCCGCAAATTTGATGATCAGGTTAAGCAAATCGCTCAGGCTGCCAAGGATCATGGCACCTCGATTCGTATCGGCGTCAACGGTGGTTCGCTGCACCCGAAGCTACTGAAGAAGTACGGCAAGGCAACCCCGGAGGCACTCGTAGAGTCGGCCATCTGGGAAGCTTCGCTATTCGAAGAACATGGCTTTCACGACTTTAAGATTTCGGTCAAGCACAGCGACCCAGTCATCATGGTCCGCGCCTACCAACTCTTGGCTGAGTCCGGCGACTGGCCATTGCACCTCGGTGTTACCGAAGCCGGCCCGACCTTCCAGGGCACCATCAAGTCCTCCGTTGCCTTCGGCTCATTGCTCTCACAGGGCATTGGCGACACCATCCGCGTCTCCCTTTCGGCTCCACCGGTCGAAGAGGTCAAGGTTGGTAACCAGATCCTCGAATCCTTGAACTTGCGTCCCCGAAAGCTGGACATCGTTTCCTGCCCATCCTGTGGTCGCGCTCAGGTGGACGTCTACACGCTGGCCGAAAAGGTCACCGCCGGACTAGAGGGCATGGAAGCCCCGCTGCGCGTTGCGGTGATGGGCTGTGTTGTTAACGGCCCGGGCGAAGCACGAGACGCCGACCTCGGCGTAGCCTCCGGTAATGGCAAGGGGCAGATCTTCGTCAAGGGTGAAGTTATCAAGACCGTCCCCGAGGACCAGATTGTCGAAACCCTTATTGAAGAAGCTAATCGTTTAGCTGAAGAAATGGATCTTGGCGATGACGAGAATCCTGCCTCGGGTTCTCCCGTGGTCTCCGTCAGCTAGACAGAGCCCGCCCGGGGAAGTGCGGGTCTTGGGACGTAGAGATACTGCGGCCCTACTCGCATTGCTTGATCAAGACCCCGTAGCTAATATCTTTACCCGGTCGCAGCTTGCTCTGCACCGTTCCGCCGTTCCGGATGGTTTTGCCCACCTGCTCGGCATTAACGGTGAAGAGGGGCTGGAATCGGCATGCTGGGTGGGCGCAAATATTGCGCCCACCGCCATGAGCGCTGAACATGCGCGCGCCTATGCTCAGCAAGCGCTGGAGACGCGCCAACGTTTCGCTTCGGTTTTTGGCCCAGCCGAGACCGTGCTGGCGATGCAAGATGTCCTTGCCTCGGGACCCCAGACATTCTTCGACGTCCGTGAAAATCAGCCATTGATGACTATTGCGCACCAGGCGAATATCACGCCGATTGAGTCTCTGCGCGTGGCGACCTTGCAGGACTTCAACCTTGTCTTGCCTGCTAGTGCTGCAATGTTTGAAGAAGAACTTGGATACTCGCCGTTGGACAGTGGCGGTGGATATTACCGAACCCGGGTGCGTCAGTTGATTCGCGAAGGGCACACCGTGATCGACGTTGACGAGTACGGCGAGATTATTTTCAAGGCGGATCTTGGAACCGTCACCACTTCGGTAGTTCAGATCCAAGGTGTTTGGATTAGCCCCCGCTATCGCGGACAGGGACTTGCCGCCGGATATATGGCAGCCACGGTTGACTATGCGCTGCGATTTGCGCCGGTTGTGAGCTTGTATGTGAACAATTACAACGAGCCTGCCATTCGGTCCTATGAACGGGTGGGATTCGAGCAGGCTGGAACGTTCGCGACGATCCTTTTCTAGTACGTCCAGAGATCTGACGCGCGCAGTTGTCGACTGCAGGTTGCTCATGGCCGCAAATCCTCGTGTCGGACCAGAATCGTCTCATCAAGAACTGGTAGAAAACGCGGCGTTTTTGCACGGCATGCCTCGGGCTCAGAGGCCATAATCCGCCGAGAACGGTGCGCAATCTTCTAGACTCGAGCACAGTAACTATCGTGACAGGAAAATCTGTGGCTCTTGCCAATTGCTCTAAAACGTACCTCGCCTCGGCGCTTTGCCTCGCGGCGCTCCTGCTTAGCGGTTGCAGTACCCCGTCTGTTCCCAATGAGGCAACGGCGGGAAGCGCACTGCAGATCAACGCCGATGAACTTGAAAAGCAGCTCAAGGAATTCGTCAAGGATGATTCCAAGGCGAAGGTCATATCGGATTCGCAATTGCGCAAAAGTATCCCCGAAGCACAGGCCTGGATTGAGGGATTGAAAGTTTCGCCAAGTAAATGCGGTGTTACCTTCGCCGCTCCGGTCACCGAACAACTTGCCAAGGCCAAGATGTCGGCGGTGGAGTTTGAAGATCGATATCTGACGGTTGCGGTCTATCAAGACGAAGAAGCATTGCAGGCCCAATGGGAAAGCGAAGCTAAGGCGAGCGCCGACTGCGCACGATATTCGGTGACCATCAACGGGAAAACTCTCGCCTACCATTTGGCGAAACAACCAACTAAAACAATGGCGCCGTTCAATGACGCCTATGTGGTGACCAGTAGCGATGGCTCACAAACGCAACAGCAACTCATGGTGCGAGCGGCACAGGGTAACGTGATGGTCGGTATCCAGCAACAGACGACTGCAGAGCAAACGCAAGAGCGCCTCCAAGACGCTTCGGAACGAATCGACGCGTTGTTCGCCGAACTTGAGTAGCACCTCGGGGCTGCGAATTTCCAGCATTTCTAGCCAGGCTTGGAGCCGTGGCGCATTCTAAGGATTGATCTATGACCAAGCGTTCCCTCTGGCTGCTACCTCTGGCTGCAGCCCTGATTCTCACTGGCTGCTCGGGAAGCGATAATGCTGATCCGGTAACGGCGGAGTCGAGCCCCGCGCCGTCCCAGAAGCAGGATCAAACAAGCGGGGCATCGCTCTCCGCAGATCAGGTCAAGGACGTGGTCACGAAGCTTGTGGGCGAGGACTCTACTGCGCAGATCTTGGACAACGAGGTGATGAAACCCCAGTTGGAGAATGCCAAGGCCATGGAAGGCAGCAACGGGATCAAGCCGGAGAAGTGCGCCAAACAGCAAGAAGAGTACACCGTCACGGACCTGACCGGCACAGTGGCGGCATCTGCAACGGTCCAGGGGGACTCCACGGGCAAAGTGATCCAGATATTCTCGATCACCGATGCACAGACCCGGAAAAATATCTCTGAGGCTCTGAAGCTGTCCGACATCGAAGGATGCGAATCGATCAGCGTGAGCGTCTCGGGTCAGGAAGTAAACACGGACCGACAGATATTGGACCTTGACTCAACCGCAGACCAGGCGCTGACGATGGCCACGCAAATGAAGGTTGGGGCGGACGAGTACCTGAATTCGGTCGCGGTGCAGGCTCTCGAAGGCAATAATTTCGTTCTGGTGACATTTTCCAGTGGAACCGTGGAAGCACCCTTGCTCGCGGGAGAAGCGATGAAGCTGGCCGATCAAGCGTTTGCCGAAATCAAATCGTTGCAATAATTAGGCCTTGGGCTTTTATTTCTAACCATTATTCAAATACAGTGGAAGCAACACCATTCAACGTGAGGACTGAATCATGAAAAAACGTTCACTTTGGTTGCTTCCGCTTGCAGGGGCGCTGGCGCTGACCGGTTGCGCGGACTCGGGCAATGAGGCCCCGGCGGCATCGGATGAGGCGCAAGCCTCGGAGCAAGCCCCGGCAGCGGAGCCTTTGAGTTCCGCAAAGGTAAAGGAAGTCGTAGAAAAGTTAGTAGCCGATGAATCCGGCGCGCAGATCATCGACGGTGCTGCGATCGCAGAGTCTCTGCCACAGGCGAAGGAACTGGTCAAAGGCATGAACATCGAGCCTGCCAAGTGCGCGGAACTGGTCGCGCAGCAAAGCTCATGGGACATCGAAGGCATCAATATGGCCGTTGCCACCGTCGCGGGCGCGGAGGCCGGTGAGTCAACCAGCTACAGCGTTGCATCCTACGAGGACGACGCAAAGCTATCCGAGATCAAGAAGACCGTCGAGGCCAAGGATCTGCAGGGCTGCGACAGCTTCTCCATGGAAATGCAGGGAATGAAGCTCAACGCTTCGGCTGAAATGCTTGAAGCCACCTCGGACGCCGAAGTGACCACGGCAACGAAGACGAGCATCAGCATGGAAGGCACCGAGGTGCCGATGGGAAGCTACACCGTTCAGGGTCTTGTCGGCCCCAATGCGGTGTCCATTTCCTACTCCGGTGCGGTTGAGGATGAGCAGGCTAAAATCGACGAGCTGGTCAAGGAGCTCAACGTCGCAGTTGCAGAGTTGGAGAAGGCTCAGTAACGCGAGATTTTTCACCATTCGCCGCCTGCTTCCATTCTGGATGCAGGCGGCGTTGCTGTATGCCAGCTCAACATATACCTTGTGCACTTGCGAATCCTCGTGTGCGCGCGAGAGCATGGGAGGATGGCCACGATTGCAGACATTCGAGTAATAGCAGCAGCGCTGCCTCAGCTCGAGGAAGGCATTAGTGGATATGGCAGCGGAGCGAAGTGGTCGGTGCCCCGCGGCATGGTCATCTGGCGGCGACCGCTGGGGAAAGCTGACACGAAAAGACTCGTTGATCAGGGGCAATCTGTCCCGCAAGGCGAAATCTACGCGGTGCGCACCGCCTCGGAGATTGCCAAGAAAGAACTGATTGATGCTTTCGGAGAACTATTCTTTGATATTCAGCATTTGACCGGGACCGACATTGTGTTATTCCATTTAGAACACATCAAGATAGATCAGCTTCGTGAAGTGATCATCGAAGGGTGGTTGGCGAGAGTTTCGAGCACGACGGCCAACGCCTGGAGAGAAACCCTCCCAGGGCAGTAGTTTTTCTATTGCGGTAAGAATCACGGTAGTCTCCACAGCCTTAGGAATACTAGGGTTTTGCCTATAGAGGTTAGGATTGTGGAAGGCTATTTTTAGGCCAATTACACATCAGATTTTGCATAGCTGAGTCGACCTCCAGTGGCACACCATGGACCGGCGACTTACGGAAAAGGACGCCCCGCGTGGTTTTGAAGCTTTCCACCCTGTTCCTGCGCACCTTGCGCGAAGATCCGGTTGAAGCAGAAGTAGACAGCCATAAGCTGTTAGTTCGTGCCGGATACATTCGCCGCGCAGCACCGGGCATTTATACCTGGCTGCCACTGGGCTTGAAGGTGCTTGCTCGCGTAGAAGCTATTGTTCGCGAAGAAATGAACGCCATTGGTGCTCAGGAAGTTCATTTCCCGGCACTGCTGCCACGCGAGCCTTACGAACAGACCGGACGATGGACTGAATACGGCGAAGGCCTTTTCCGCCTGCAGGACCGCAAGGGTGCGGACTACCTGCTTGCTCCAACGCACGAGGAAATGTTCACCTTGCTGGTCAAGGACCTGTACTCCTCGTACAAGGATCTTCCTGCCTACCTGTACCAGATCCAGAATAAGTACCGCGACGAAGCACGTCCGCGCGCAGGCCTGCTGCGTGGCCGCGAATTCATCATGAAGGATTCGTACTCCTTCAACATCGATGACGAGGGTCTCGACGAAGCCTATGACGCACACCGCGGAGCGTACCTTCGTATTTTCGAGCGCCTGGGCCTAGAAGTCGTGCCAGTGTTCGCGCAGGCAGGTGCCATGGGTGGCTCGAAGTCCGAGGAATTCTTGCACCCAACTGCCATCGGCGAAGACACCTTCGTGCGTTCGCCAGGCGGCTACGCGGCCAACGTTGAGGCGGTCACAACCGTCGTTCCCGAAGCAATCGATTTCAGCGATGCTCCGGCATTCGAAGTCCTCGATACCCCGGAAACCCCAACCATCGAGACGCTGGTTGCCGCCGCCAACGAGCTGCGCCCGCGCGCAGAAGGCGAATGGGCTGCCGCCGACACGCTCAAGAACGTTGTCGTCGCGGTCATCGACCCCGAAGGCAACCGCCACGTCGTGGTCATAGGAGTGCCCGGGGACCGTCAGGTCGACTTGAGGCGCGCGCAAGCAACCATCGGCATGGCCCTGGATATCAGCGGTGAAGTGCTGGTCGAGGCGGCAAGCGCCGAAGACCTCGCCAAGCACCCCGAGCTGATCGCCGGCTACATTGGCCCAGGCAACGGACTGGACCAGCAGGTGCTGGGCTCCGAAGCCTCCAGCGGGATCACCTACCTGGTTGATCCGCGTGTGGTCTCCGGCTCCAGCTGGATCACCGGCGCCAACGAAAAGGGCAAGCATGTCTTCGGTCTGGTGGCCGAGCGTGACTTCTCCTTCGACGGCACCATCGAGTCGGTTAATGTGCGCGCAGGCGACCCAGCTCCGGACGGCTCCGGTCCGCTGCGTGCCGAACGCGGTATCGAAATGGGACACATCTTCCAGCTCGGCCGTAAATACGCGGCAGCCTTGGACCTCAAGGTGCTGGACAAGAACGGCAAGCTCTCTGTGGTCACCATGGGTTCCTACGGTATTGGCGTTACCCGTGCGGTAGCAGCCCTCGCCGAGGCCTACCACGACGAAAAGGGCCTTGCCTGGCCAAAGCAGGTCGCCCCGGTCGACATCCACATTGTCGTGACCGGCAAGGGCGAAGAGCTGCTGGCAGCGGGCGAAAAGCTAGCCAAGGAGTTCGAAGCCAAGGGCATGGAGGTTATCTTCGATGACCGTGCAAAGGTTTCGGCCGGCGTGAAGTTCTCCGACGCAGAGCTGATCGGCGTGCCGACCATTGTTGTGGTGGGCCGCGGGCTAAGCGACGGAGTCGTTGAGGTCAAGGACCGTGCCACCGGCGAGCGTCGTGACGTTGCCGTTGCCGACGTGGTGGAAGAGCTGACCGCGTAAACTGCCGGCAGCTTTTCACAAGCAATAAATGAATAGAGGTGCAGCGCGGTGCCGGAGATTTTCTCCTTCTTGTCACTTGATGGTGTTGAGTTCAGCTGGACGTCGCTGATCCTGCTATTACTGGCAGGGTTTGCGGCTGGTTGGATCGATGCAGTTGTCGGTGGCGGTGGATTGATCCAGTTGCCCGCGCTGCTTCTCTTTCCCGGAATGAGCCCGGTGCAGGCCCTGGCCACGAATAAGCTGGGTTCCATTTTTGGCACCGCCACCAGCGCGATTACCTACTACAGGCGGACTAGTCCGGACCTGAAAACGGCAATTCCCATGGCCCTGATGGCCATGGTTGGTGCCTTTGGTGGTGCGGCCATTGCCACGATTCTTCCCGAAGAAGCCATCCAGCCAATCATTATCGCCGCGTTGGTGGCGGTGCTGGCCTTCACTATTTTCAAACCCAAGGCCGGAGAGCTGAGCAAGCTACGCTACCGGGGCAGCGGGCACTACCTGCGGGCGGTATTGATCGGGCTGATCATCGGCGGCTATGACGGAATGATTGGTCCGGGCACCGGATCATTTTTGATCATCGCCATGGTCACGGTGCTGGGGTACAACTTCCTGCAGTCCTCGGCCAAAGCGAAGATCGTCAACCTCGCCACCAACTTTGGCGCTCTGGTGTTGTTCATTCCGGCTGGACACGTGGTTTTCGGGTTGGGGTTGGCCATGGGATTGATGAATATGGCTGGCGGCTACCTCGGTGCCCGCATGGCGATTTCCAAAGGCAGCAAATTCATCAGAATCATTTTCGTGATCGTGGTGTGCGCACTGATCATCAAACTCGGTTCAGACATGATCTTTGCCTAGGGGTGCAACTGTTCCCGGGAATCGGCCCAGCGGAAGGCAGCCAGCCTGCCTGGCTAAAATCTTCGCCTTTCCGAAACCGGTCAGCGGGTTGCCTCGGTGGTTGGCGGCGGCTAACTGCTCAACCTGGAACCCGCGGAGAGATATATGCCGTTTAACCACGAATTGCCGGTTCGCTTAGATTGCGAGCCGACAATTCTTGGAGGCAATGTCCCCATACTGCCTTACCTAGAATCAACATCAATCAGCCTTGACCCATCCCCATAGGCCGGGCGCGTTGAGGAAGCTGAGCTTTTGGAATTGCCCCAAAAGCTTCCCCCAAACGCAGGTCCCCAAAAAGACTGACCGTCATCTAGGACGTCATGCGGTGGCAACAACAGCTCCCACGAGGCCACACCCCCGTACCGGTGAGGGATTGCTGTGGCGTTGTTTCTAGGTTCTCAAATTGAGGTTCTGCCGTCGTCATACCTGCACGGTATCTTTCTCTGGAAACTTTCAGTTTCGTCCCGGGATCTTGTCGTCCGCCCGGCTGAAGCCCGAGCGGTAGGCCAAGGCCACAGCCGAGGCGCGGTCCCGCGAGCCGGTCTTGAAGAGGATTCGGGCCACGTGAGTTTTGACGGTCGCCTCGCTGAGCACCAGCAGGTCTCGGATCTCCTGATTGGACAGGCCCGCGGCCACTAGTCGCAGGACTTCCTGTTCGCGAGGAGTCAGCAGCTCGGTGATGTCCGGCAAGGCGGAGGAGCTCATGTGCAGGCGCTGTACGAGCCGGGTGGCAGCCGTCGCATCCAGCCAAGTCTCACCGGCCGCTACCCGCCGTATCGCGGCCGCGATCTCGTTGGGCAAGGCGTGTTTCAGCAGATATCCACTTGCACCGTTTTGGAGCGCCTTGACCACGACCTCCTCATCATCAAAAGTTGTCATAATCAGCACCCGGACCAACCGGTCCTGGTTCTCCCGAGTTTCACGAACCAGTTGCTTGGTGGCCTCGACCCCGTCGATCCCAGGCATGCGCACATCCATGAGCACCACGTCGGGGAGGTGCTTGCCAGCAAATTCCAATGCTTGGGGCCCTGAGCTCGCCTCGCCGATCACCGCGAGGTCAGGCTCGGCGGAAAGCAACATGGAAATGCCAGCGCGGACCATCGGCTGATCATCCACTATGAGGATGCGAATTCTGGAACCCGAATTCGGGCCGTGGTCGGTGGGTTCTTGGTCTGAGATCATCGTGTTGACGCTCCACTCACAAATCATCCGACGAGCTGTTATGGCCCGAGCCTAGTTCAGTTCGCACGGGCAGAACCGCTTTGACGAGAAAACCGCTATCGGTAGGACCGCTGACTAGTGTTCCTCCGCAGATAGTGACGCGTTCGCGCAAGCCCAGCAGCCCGAACCCGCCCGAGAGGCCCGACTTTTCGATGATTCCGGATAGCGAACGGATGGATACTGTCAGCTCTTCGGACTCCCAATGGGTTTCGACGTAGGCTTTGGCGCCTTGACCGGCGTGGCGCATCACATTTGACAGGCCCTCTTGGACTACACGATAGGCAGCGTGTCCGACGCTTGGATCGAGCGGACGCTCGGGGCCGGAAATAGACTCGTGGATTTCGACCCCCGAAGTTCGCGCCGCCTGGATGAGCTCGGCAAAGTCGGAGATTCCGCGCGGCGGAGAATCTGGGGCGTCTCCCTCGCCGCGCAAGAGTCCCAGCAGGCGGTGTAGTTCGCGGATGCTCTGCTCCGCGGTCTGCTGCATATCCGCGAGTGCCGCATCCAGGTCAATTTCGCGCGACTTGGTGCGTTGCACCGCCCTCAGGCCAGCGGTCTGCAATACGATCGCCGTGAGCGAGTGCGCCACAGAATCATGCAGGTCGCGGCTGATACGCAGCCGCTCCGTCGTGGTGGCTTCTTCGCGGGCACGAATTGCCCAAGCACGTTCCGTGCGCAACGTGCGCTCATAGCTGGCCAATGCCACGCCCGAGCCCCACACCGCGAGAACCAGCAGCGTGAAGACGGCCGCGCTGGGGAGAACCGTCGTGAGGTTACCGATGACTTGCAACTTCGTGGAAACCAACGAGGCGGTCAGTATCGGGATGGCTGCGCCGATCAGGGCCAGATATGCCCTGCGTCGCGGCAAGCGCCGGGCCAGGTAGAAAACGGCAATGAGGAACCCGACCATCATGGTCGGTGCCATGGGGTCGATGAGGCAGCCGGTGCTCAGCAAGATCATCGTGTAGTAGCCAAGGATCGGCGAGCGGGTCATCACGAAGGTGGTGTAACCCAGAGCAGCAACCGTGATGATGATCCAGGATGGAATTGTCCCTGCATAGCCCCCGGGGTTCCTTGCGGACCAGACGATCATCTCGAAGATAAACCCGGCGATAGCAACGAACAGGCGTTGGACCAGATCTTTGCCTGGCACCAGCGTGGCTACCCGGACGCCGCTTGCGGTGCCGCGCGGGGAATGCGCCTGTCCTGAGGGCGTGGAGAAACTCACCGTGGAATCCTTTGGCGGGATGCAGCGTAGTCTGAGCCGGTAAAACCGAGGCCGCAAGGGACGTCCATTAGCCGACTACCTGAGGCTTCGCAGTAATTGCGAGGGTTCCTCGCGACCGAGTGCCGGTCCACCAGAGGATGATGCCAGGCGTCAAAAGGACTGCGAGCGCCTGGCTGCCGAAAATTCCACCGGGGGAATCAAACACTGGGAACTCCTCAGAATCTGTGCGGTTGAATGTATCTTGTCACACACGGCGATGCGGGCACATCATTCTGAGCAGGTACGTTTTCGGCCGCTGAATCGTTCAGACCCAGGCGTGCAGGTAATACTTGGCGAGTATTACTCGCTGGCGTTCAGCAGTTCTGGATCTAGTCCACGTTGGCGCTGCTCAATCAGAACCTGCCAGGTCGTTTCGGCCAACGTGCCTTGCGCGCTGTCCTTCGCGGCACCCGATGCAAGAGCTAGCGCTTGAACAAAATCGTCCTCGGCTTCTGTGGCCAGCGAACCGAGCTCATTGAATCCGTCCTCGGGCAGAACATAGGCCGACTGGCGTAGGTCCGCACAGTCGCCTGGCAGCACCGAGCGCACCTTGCGCAGTTCGGCATTCAACATCGTGCGGCGCTCTTCGATCTGCGCCGCATCCGCGTTGGCTCCGCGCGCAGCCTGCAATTGCAGGATGTAGTCCAATGCATAGCCGCGGTCCAGCGCCCGGGCCACCCGTACGTCATCATGCAACGCCGGATCGGAAATCGGGGTTTCCGCGTCTAGGAGCTTCAGATCCCTGAGGCAACCCACAGGTTCCCCCTCGGCTTCGCCCTGCCCGGAGAGCAGCGGGGCGGGCAGCTGATCCACCGACTCCTGCTTGGCTACGGTGCGTAGCGCGCTGCGCGCTTCGAGATTTGTTTGGAAGGCCAGCTGCGTCAGCGCGGGTGCCAGCGGTGCCTGCTCTTCGGGGATGGCCGGCATATGGGTGCTCAGCTCGGCAACCTGTTCGGCCAGTTTGGAAACCGCCTCGGGGCTGAAGCTTTGCGCCAACGGCTCCGCTGGCTGATCCTCGAAACTCAACTGGCCAACCAGCCGCGAGCCATGAGCCAAGGTGGCGCTCAATTCGCTCAGGGCGCCGGCGCTGTCCGAGCCTGCCAGCGCGGCCAACGCGTCGGCCTGGGAGGCGAGTTGCGCCAGGGTTGAGCCGTACTGCCACAGCTGGAGCTGCGCTTCGGAACTTCCGCGGATTTCCTCCGGCAGGCCACGATCTTCCAACGACCCTCGAAAGATGCTCATGCCCACACCCCAGGTGAGGCCAGCGCATAGAACTCCGGCTAGCAGCGGTGCGATCCAGCCCGGTGCGCGCCTGGCTTTTGGGGTGCGTCGGGTGGGTTGCGGTGTCGAGTTCTCAGTCATGGCGATTCGATCATGCCATGAAGTTGCGCGCTAAGCCCGGTTCAAACGCGCTGAATGCGCGAATTGCGCGTGAGTTCTTTCACCTGTGCCCATTAAGCAGTTCTCATCTTGCGTGCGTGCATATACCCTTAAAGGACAACATCGAATAACGTGGGAGGATATCCATGACCGCTAAGCCGGCTGATACCGAACAAGAGGCACAACGGTTGACGACCGTGCTGGAGAAGGAAGTGGAATCCCACGGGCTGGTGCTGGAAGAAGTCTCTGTCCGCCCTTCGGGAAAGCAGATGACCGTGCAGGTCATCGTCGACAAGGCTGACGGCACCCAATCGGTGATTTTGGACGAACTTGGTGAAGTAACTACCACCATTTCTAATGCCTTGGATCAGGACGCCAAATACGCGTCAGTAGATCCATATGAACTCGAAGTAAGCTCCCCAGGTCTTTCGCGCCCACTGACGCTGAATCGTCACTGGATCCGTGCGAAGAACCGGATGGTGAAGTTTAATCTCTCCGACGGCAGCAAGCTGCGTGGCCGGCTGACCGAGGTCACCGACACCGAGGTAGTCATTTCCGTGCACCACGAGCCTGCCAAAAAGGGCATGAAGGTCAAGGTCGACGAACCGAAGACCTTCGCCCTGGAAGATATCCGCAAGGCAGTCGTTGACCCGGAAATCAATTTCGACGACGCGCTATTTGAAAACATTGATAACGAAGATTTGGAGGGCTAGGCATGGATATTGATCTCGATGCGCTACGCATCCTGGAAAAAGAGCGGGACATCCCGATGGATGTGCTGATCCCTACCATCGAGTCGGCACTGCTGCTGGCCTACAACAAGACCGACGGCGCAATGCCCGGTGCTCGCGCTCATATCGAGCAAAGCAATGGACATGTGGCAATCCTCGTCGAGGACCGCGATTCCACCGGCGTGCTGCTGGGCGAATTTGATGACACCCCGCACGGTTTCGGCCGCATTGCCGCGTCCACCGCACGTCAGGTGATCATGCAGCGTCTGCGCGAAGCCGAAGACGCAGTGGTCGTGGGGGAGTACTCCTCCCGCGTGGGCACGCTGATCTCCGGGGTCATCCAGCAGGGCCACTCCTCGCATATGGTCCAGGTGAATATCGGTGAGGTCGAGGCACTGCTTCCACCGCCCGAGCAGGTTCCAGGCGAGCGTTACACCCATGGCAGCCGCTTGCGTTCCTATGTGGTCTCCGCCGAACGCGGTACCAAGGGCCCGGCAATCACCTTGTCGCGTTCGCACCCGAATCTGGTTCGCCTGCTGTTCGAAATGGAAGTTCCAGAGATCGCAGACGGCACCGTCGTGGTTGAGGCCTTGGCCCGCGAAGCAGGGCACCGCACCAAGCTTGCGGTGCACGCCACCCAAGCCGGAGTGAACGCCAAGGGCGCTTGCATCGGTGAAATGGGTACCCGCGTGCGTGCGGTGATGAACGAGTTGAACGACGAGAAGATCGACATCGTTGACTACAACGAGGATCCGGCCAAGTTCATCGCTGCCGCTTTGTCCCCATCGAAGGTCGTCTCGGTCGAAATCCTCGACGAGGACGAGCGTCGCGCTCGTGTAGTCGTGCCGGACAGCCAGCTGTCTCTGGCCATCGGCAAGGAAGGCCAGAACGCGCGTCTGGCCGCCAAGCTGACCGGCTGGCGCATCGACATCATTGCCGCATCCGGTGGCAAGGAACCACAGTTCTAATTTTGAGCAATTCCTGATCCCGGTCAACGGGAGACGGAAAATAGATTTGCCTAGCACGTTTTTTGGCCTCGGCGTACCTGTGATCTGGACCTCACGCGTGCGCCGAGGTCTAAACGCGCTAGACTAGTAGTTGGCTCGTTGACAAGTTGTGGAAGGTGAGGATGGCGCTCGCATGAAACTGCATCAGCAACGTACGTGCATTGGCTGTCGAACCATCACATCTCAAGATGAGCTACTCCGTTGGGTTTTGAATCAGGACTCACCGCTGCGCGGTGTGCATCTGGATCTTTCGGGCTCCGCCGCAGGGCGGGGTGCCTGGACCCATGGAACCGAAAAGTGTGTGCGGCATGCTGTGCGACGCAAGGCATTTTCCCGAGCTTTTAGAAGTTCGGTTGATGACTCCTGCGTGGCACAGCAGTTCGCCGCATACGAAGATCAGTCGGCAACGGGCCGGCTATCTGGCAATCATGATGAAAGCGGGTCAGAAATCTGATGGCAACCCGATGAGTCCGCTAAGTTGAGCGCACAACGATGAACAATCGGTTTTGCGTGATCCACCGTGCGGCGGAAGAATTTCACGAATTACAACGCTGATCAGCCAGAACACCCAAGTCTTATTGAACCCGGGGTTCTAGCCGATCGCATCGACACAGGAGAGATGTGGCTAAACCCCGCGTTCACGAGCTCGCTAAAGAGCTCGGAATTACTTCAAAAGAAGCCCTAACTAAGTTGCAGGATATGGGCGAATTCGTTCGCTCTGCTTCCTCAACCGTTGAACCTCCGGTAGCGCGCAAACTGCGCGATGCCTTCCCAGGTTCGGCAGCCCCAGCCAAGCCAGCAGGCTCGACCCCAGCACCACGTGCTGGCGGTCCAAAGCCAGGCGCTAAGCCTGCGGCCAAGCCAGCTGCCACCCCGGCTACCCCAGCAGCTAAGGCTCCGGAAGCTCCGGCGGCCCCAGCTGCTAAGTCGCCAGCTGCTCCGGCGGCTCCAGCCGCTCCGGCGGCAGCAGCACCAGCGGCCAAGGCTCCCGAGGCGGACGCCCCGGCAGCCAAGGCTCCGGCAGCCCCGGCCCCGGGCGGTCCACGCCCAGGTCCAAAGCCGGCACCCAAGCCAGCTGGCGCCCCACGCCCCGGCAACAGCCCGTTCTCCTCGCAGCAGGGAATGCGCGGCGGGGATGAACGTCGTGGTTCCCGCGACGGCGGCCAGAACCGTGCACCACGCCCACAGGGCGCCGGCGCAGGAGCTCCACGTCCAGGCGGTCCACGTCCGGGCAACTCGCCATTCTCCGCACAGCAGGGAATGCGCGGCGAAGGCGGCCAGGGCGGTCCACGTCCAGCAGGCCGAGGCCCACGCCCCCAGGGTGCTGGCGGTCAAGGTACCGGCGGTCCGCGTCCACCACGTGATGGTGCACCAGCTCGCGGTCCACGCCCACAGGGTGCCGGCGGACAGCGTCCGGCCGGCCAGGGCCAGGGCGGTCCACGCCCAGCAGGTGCCGGAACCGGCGCACCACGTCCGGCAGGTGCCGGCGCTGGTGGCGCAGGCGCCGCAGGTGGCGCAACTCCACGTATGATGCCTAACCGCACCGATCGTCCGGCTCCAGCAGCCGGCGGTCGTCCGGGTGCCGGCGGTCGCGGTCGTCCAGGTGGCGGCGGCGGTCCAGGTGGCGCTCCGGGTGCCGGTGCAGGCGGCGGCGGATTCCGTCCGGGCGCTCCACGCGGCCGTGGCGGCGTTGGCGGTGCCTTCGGTAAGGGCGGCGCCGGACGCGGCAAGCAGCGCAAGTCCAAGCGCGCCAAGCGCCAGGAATTGGAGCAGATGAGTGCTCCGAGCCTGGGCGGCGTCAACGTTCCACGCGGCAACGGATCCTCCGAGATCCGCCTGCGCCGTGGTGCGTCGATCACCGACTTCGCCGATAAGATCGGCGCAAACCCGGCAGCACTGGTCACCGTGCTCTTCCACCTGGGAGAAATGGCTACCGCCACCCAGTCGCTGGACGAGGCGACCTTCGAGGTCCTCGGTGCAGAGCTGGGCTACAAGGTCCTGGTCGTCTCCCCGGAGGACGAGGACAAGGAACTGCTCGAAGGCTTCGGCCTGGACCTGGATGCCGAACTTGAGGCTGAAGGCGAAGCCGAGCTCGAAGAGCGTGCCCCGGTCATCACGATCATGGGCCACGTCGACCACGGTAAGACCCGACTGCTGGATGCAATCCGCAAGTCGAACGTCACCGAGGGCGAGCACGGCGGCATCACCCAGCACATCGGTGCCTACCAGATCAACCACGAGCACGAAGGCCGCGACCGTGCGATGACCTTCATCGATACCCCGGGCCACGAGGCGTTCACCGCCATGCGTGCCCGTGGTGCCGAGGTCACCGACGTTGCAGTGCTGGTTGTCGCAGCGGATGACGGCGTCATGCCGCAGACCGTTGAGGCGCTAAACCACGCACAGGCTGCCGGCGTGCCGATCATCGTCGCGGTCAACAAGATCGACAAGGAAGGCGCCAACCCTGACAAGGTCAAGGGCCAGCTGACCGAATACGGTCTGGTTCCCGAAGAATACGGTGGCGACACCATGTTCATCCATGTCTCGGCGCTGCAGCGCGATGGTATCGACGAATTGCTCGATGCCGTGCTGCTGACCAGCGACGTGCTGGAACTGCAGGCGAACCCTGACAAGTCCGCCCGCGGTGTAGCCATCGAAGCGAACCTGGACAAGGGCCGCGGTTCGGTTGTCACCGTGCTGGTGCAGTCCGGTACCTTGGCAGTGGGCGACACCATGGTTGTGGGCACCGCCCACGGCCGTGTGCGTGCCATGTTCAACGAAAACGGCGAGAACCTCGACGTGGCCCTGCCGTCGCGTCCGGTTCAGGTCTTGGGCATGTCCTCGGTGCCACGCGCCGGCGACGGCTTCCTGATCACCGACGACGAGCGCACCGCACGCCAGATCGCCGACAAGCGCGAAACCGCAGAGCGCAACGCCATGCTGGCCAAGCGCCGCAAGCGCATCACCCTGGAAGACTTCGACCAGGCTGTGGCAGATGGCAAGATCGATACGCTGAACCTGATCCTCAAGGGCGATGCCTCCGGTGCTGTCGAAGCACTGGAAGACTCGCTGATGAAGATCGACGTGGGCGACGACGTGCAGCTGCGCGTGATCCACCGCGGCGTCGGCGCGATCACCCAGAATGACGTCAACCTGGCAACCGTTGACAATGCCATCATCATTGGCTTCAACGTGCGTCCGGCAGAACGCGTGGCAGACCTGGCCGATAAGGAAGGCGTTGACATGCGCTTCTACTCGGTCATCTACTCCGCAATCGATGACATCGAAGCTGCCCTGACCGGCATGCTGAAGCCAGAGTACGAGGAAGTTGCCCTGGGCAGCGCCGAGATCCGCATGGTCTTCCGCTCTTCGAAGTTCGGCAACATCGCAGGTTCGATCATCCGCTCCGGCACCATCAAGCGAAACACCAAGGCACGCCTGGTTCGCGATGGCAAGGTAGTGGGAGACAACCTGAACATCGATTCGCTGCGCCGCGAAAAGGACGACGTCACCGAGGTCCGCGAGGGCTTCGAGTGTGGTATCGGCCTTGGCTCGTTCAACGACGTCAAGGAAGGCGACATCATCGAGACCTTCGAGATGCGCGAAAAGCCACGAGCTTAATCCTTAGATGAGCAACGGCGTGGGCGCGCACCGGGAAACAGACCCGT